>CAZLVV010000052.1:0-2558 GCA_964563385.1 uncultured Gammaproteobacteria bacterium | reverse complement strand
ATTTGCATGTTCTTCTATGGTTAGAAGAGTGCAATATGTATCTGAGCGCGTGCATTTATTTGATGTTGAGCATTGTGAATATATTGTGAGAGTAAAAAATTGTTATTTTTATGATGTTAGCTTTTTTATTGTATCGTATAAAAATTTGGTGAGAAGTGGATAATGGTAATATTATAAATGAATATTATATCTCTAAAATTTTTTTAGATTTTTAATTTGACCAATTATTTGCAATTGAGGCATACTCGTTTTATGTTTGTGATTGGGGCGAGTGGCGGAATTGGTAGACGCACTAGCTTCAGGAGCTAGCGATTGTAAGATCGTGAGGGTTCGAGTCCCTCTTCGCCCACCATTATCTAAAGATAGTTATACAATAAAATAAAAAATAAAAAGTCATCAATAAAGATGATTTTTTATTTCCAACGCCAGCCGGTTTTTATATACCAAGCATGAATGTTTTGAAATCTATCAGATGGTTTAGCGGTTTGTATTGTAGCAGGTACTCCTTTAATACGAGTAGAAATTATGTAGCCATAAGTGGGACGAATGAGGAAAGTGGCCGGATATTTTTCTAATATTTTTTCAGATAAAGTTATTTGTGTTTGCAGTAAAGATTCGGTTGAAGTTGCTGATTTGGTTTTGTTTATTAAATCATCGATATTTTTATCGGCTAATCCTGAAAAATTTGTACCCCGATCGCCGGTTTGGCCACTCCACCATATGGGAGAAAGATCCATATCACGACTGTAAAGGACATTCCAAATAACTATTTGCGTATCTCTGTCGCGAGAGGAGCGACGCAATACCGAATGAATATCTTGAGATTCAATATTGATTTGAATACCAAGTAAAGACCATTGTCTTTTTAAAGCTTCGGCTATATTTATTAGATCTGGTTGATCTGGTACTAAGATATTAAGAGTTAATTCGGTTGAAGACGCATTAGTATCAGCTTCGGATTTAACTCGGATTGTTTGGTTTTCTGGTATTTTCCAGCCAGTTTGATCTAGCAAGGAGCGAGCAGATTCGATATCTGCGGAAGTGCTTGTTGTTGGTGTTAAAAAAGGATAAGCGGATTCGGCGATAAAAGCATGTCCATTTAAAACATTGGATAATTCATGTCTGTCTACAGCCATTGCTAAAGCTTGTCTAATGCGAATATCTTCGAGAATTTTATCTTTGATGTTGAAAAATGCGATAGTTTGTTGCGGAGCGTCTAAAAGAATGGTATTCCAACGAGTTACGGCTGAAAAACGATCCATTTCTGTTGGCGCTAGAAATGATAAACCATCGACCAGGTCGGATTTTAATGCATCTTCCGCTGGTTTAAGATCTGAATAAATTTGAAAGGTTATTTCTTTGATAAAAGGTTTTATGCCGTAGTAGAGTGGCGCGCTTTCTAGCGTATATGAGCGAATAATACCGCGACTGTCACGAGTGAAAGATTTGACTTGATATGGACCGCTACCAATGGGTTTTAAGTTGATATTAGCTAAACGAGCATTGGTGGCGGGAATATTTTGCCAAAGCGAAGCGGGTAGAATTCCGACAGTTAAACTTTTAAGAAAAGAGATATCTGGTTGATCAAGAATAAATTGAACTTCATGTAAGTCTTTGGCTACAACTTTAACTCCTCGAAATAAAGGAGCGATAACCGAAGATCGAGCCGGATCTTGTATACTTTCAATTGTAAACTGAACATCATCGGCTGTTACTTGTTGGCCATTATGAAATAAGGCATCTTCGCGCAATTTAACAGTCAAAATTTTTTTATCCTCGCTCCATTCGTATTTTTCGGCCAAATCTGGGACGGTTTCAAAACCGTTCATGCGAAAAAGACCCGAATAAACTAAAGCAGTAATATCGGCGTCGGTTTCATTAGCTGGAGCATCGACCGGATTAATTGATCGAGGTTCGCTGATTAGAGCTTCGGTATATGTTCCACCAACAATAGGAATAACGGCTAAATGATCTTTTGTTGCCAATACTCCGGCGCCGAGTAGAGATAAAATACCGATTACACCAACTATTAGTAAAAATTTAATTTCATTGGCGTTTAATATTCGAGTTATGTAGCGAAATTGTCGCCATGTGGGAATGGTGGTTGGTTTAATTACCGATAACACCAAAGCATGATCTCTGTTGGCTTCGGGCGCTTGTTCGGAACCGGTTTTTTTTGCTGGAGTAAGCCAAAAAAATACGGCGCGAAACCATGCACGAAAACGCGCTAAGTTGATCATATGATTTTTTAGACTGCCAATGCTACATTTAAAATGGCCGTAATGAAGAATAAGCTGGCAATAATAATTGTAGCATAATGCAACCCTTTTTCGATTCCGCGTTTTGTTCGAAAAACGGTACTTTCACCGCCAAAAGTCGCTCCTAGGCCAGCGCCACGATTTTGCAGTAAAATTGCGGTTGTAAGCAGAATAGCCAAAATGATTTGAATAACGGGTAAAATAATTTGACGCATGGACAAATGTTATAGATAAGTAGCCTATTAGTCAAGATGTTGTACGCGTCCACCACATATGGCACTCTTTGGAGTATTCTTGGGT
>CAZLVV010000051.1:0-4171 GCA_964563385.1 uncultured Gammaproteobacteria bacterium | reverse complement strand
ATTTATGTTGTTGTTTTTAAAAATTGACATGATTTAATTATATCATAAATCTAGGAAGTTTATATTTAGATAATTTTGAAATACGGTAAGTTTATAAAAAATCCTCCAAAAACGCGCTTTGGAGGATTTAATTTAATTCGCTACCTGTAACATGCATCAAACTAAATTAGTGAATGACGCATGTTACAGATATGCGAGTTTTGTGTTAATTGTGTTTTTTATCTTAATTTTTATTTTGATTTTTTCAATCATGTTACATGTTACATGATTGCGTACGATCAGTAGCAAAAACTTGCAAAAACATTATAAATGCAATCCATATAAATATTTGATAAGTGTACCAAATATAGCGCGCATTAATTAATGAATTTATAAACATGATCGTAAGGGGTATTACGCAGTCACCTGCCCCCTGCCAGAGAGACGCTTATTTGCGTACAAAGGCATGTGACGCGGGATTGATATATTGAGGATTTTGCATTTCCACAAAACCCAAGTCTTTAGCGCACTCGGTCAAAGCATACATAGATGATTGACGAGCAACCGAATCTTCCAAAGCAATGATGTCGCGTTTAAGATCAGTGATTTGACGTTCTAAAGCATGTAGGCTGTCGGCGCGTGGCGTGGCTTGCGTAACTTGCGAAACATAAATGCCAGCCAATATCATCCAAACAGCCATGACGGGCAACGCCCAAGCCAACGCTCCTTTAGGCAATTGCTTTGAAATATGCTCTTTAAAACCAAAGCGCTGATGCGGACGTGTCATAGCAATAGCATATGTTCGAGACATAATTTATCGTTTTGTGTTTGTTTACGCGCAACACGCAATTTTGCGCTTCTTGCACGAGGATTTTGATTAATTTCTATCTTTGACGGAAGCAAATGTTTTTTTGTTATTGTTGCTTCCGAATATTTTTTGAATGTTTGTTTGACAATGCGATCTTCTAGAGAGTGAAACGAGATGACGGCAATCACTCCGCAGGGCGCTAGGATTTCCCAGGCGTCCTGGAGCGCTATACGAAGCGATTCCAGCTCATCGTTAACCGCAATGCGTAGGGCTTGAAAGGTTTTAGTCGCCGGATGGAGGCGTGTGTGTTTACTACTATGAGGTACAGCCTCCTTCACAACCGAAGCCAAATCGAGTGTTCGCTCGAAGGGTTTGATTTTACGACGATTTACGATTGCCTCGGCTATACGCGAAGCAAAACGTTCTTCGCCAAAGTTTCGCAGACATTTGATTAGATCATTCTTAGGCCAAGAATTTACGATTTGCATGGCGGTTAAACCGTCTTCGTTGGCTTTGGGACCTAACCGCATATCGAGCGGACCATCCTCTTGAAATGACAGGCCCTTCAAAGGGTCGGCTAGCTCGTCACTGGAAACTCCAAGGTCGAATAAAATTCCGTCGAAAGGAACCAAATTTGATTTTTGTGCAACTTTGGCAATATTACGAAAATTACTTTCCATGATTTGCCAATTTACTGCCGGCTTTTGCTTTTGACATTGTTTGCGGGCCCGCGCCAAAGCGACAGGGTCTACATCCAAAGAAAGAAGCGAGCATTTAAAATCTGAAGCTTTAAGGATAGCGAATGAATGCGTTGCTCCGCCCAAAGTTGCATCTAAATAATGCCCCTTTGGATGAGGGCGCAGAGCGTCCAAAACTTCGCGAACCATGACCGCGGTATGAATTGTTTCATTTGTTACGGTCATAAGCCTAATGGCCCCAAGCGTTCGGCAATTTCATCGCCGGTGGCTTCGGTTTTTGCCGCATAAATGCTCCACGCATCTTCATCCCAAATCTCAAGGCGATCATATAAGCCTGATATCACAACTTTTTTATTTAGCTTGGCGTATAAACGCAAATATTCGGGAATCATGATGCGCCCTGATTTATCGATTGACACTTCCATGGCGCCGGCTAACATGAGCCGAGCAAACGCGCGAGTATCCGCTTGTGAGAGTGGCAAGGCTGCAATCTTAATAGCCAAGGATTCCCATTGCTTCTTGGGATAGAGAAACAATGTATGATCAAGCCCGCGCGTTACCACAGCGCCTTTTGATAAATCGGTGCGATAGCCAACAGGAATGGATAGCCTCCCTTTGTCATCTATAGTGTAATGATACTCACCTAAGAACATACGAGCGGATATTGTTTAATCCGTTTATATAAATATTTGGGTAAAAAAATATGGCGGGATAGCTTTCCACACTTGCGTGCGGCAAAACTTCTTTTCCCACTTCTTCCCACTTGTATCCATTTTATTCCACTGTTTCTTGCGCGTCAACCATTTTATCCCACTTGAATAAACGCTTAATGAAGCTAATTTAATGTTCTTTTTTTGTTCCAATGTTTATAACCTTAATTATAAGCTTTACTAAAAATTGCATAAATTTATTTTGACGAACTTTAATCTTGATAAATGATCCGAAAGAGGGCAGAGACTGTACAGTTACCCTTAAAGGTTAACTGTACAGAGACTTGACAAAAAGCCTAAAATGTGATAGATTGTTTGGTTATTTAAAATTAAAAACTAATTATCAAATTAATTTAATTCTTTTATCTTTATAATCAACTTAAAAATCAACTTAAAAAAACAAAAAAAGAAAAAAGGAGAAAAACATGAAAAAATATAAGCATAAGGGAGTTTTTGGAGTTTTTGGAATCATTTTTGCAAGTTTTTTTATTGTTGGGTGCGGAAATCCGCCCGTTAATGTTATTGTTGGTAACGGAAGCGGACAAAATGAGGGGCAAGACTTTGAATTAAGCCTCCCCAATGGCACCAAAATCAGATCCATCGGGCATGGAAGAGATTGCATTGGCGATACATGCGAACGTCGTGCGGTGCGACGAGTCTGTGTGCCCCGTTGCAATCCGTGTGACGTACCTGATGGAGGCGCAACTCAAGTCAAATACGACCCTTGCGCCGATTACTTTTCCTGCTCGGATGAGCGCAAAGCTTCCGAGCAATCACCGGCCCCCTCACCAGTTACGATCAATAACAACGTGACTTGTGGAGGGGAAACAAAACCGGCACAACCAAAGCCGATCAAACCTTCCGCTCCCCTAATCCAAGAGGGATGTAGAGCGGATTGAGACTTAACATTTAAAACTGATACGCCTTGGCGCTTGCTAAGGCGTTTTTTGTAATCAAAAAACCGCCGAGAAATGGCGGATAGTGAGTTAAAAGGCTGATACTAGCAGTGAATTAGTTGGAGATGTAAAAGAAATGAATTCAGGTGGATTGACGACAAGACCACGAGAAGCTACGCGATTACCGATTCCAAAAGCGAACTCAACACGGAATAACTCTTCCAAAGAGTAATATCTGGAATAGACGGCAAATACCTTGACTGCTTGATATAAAATACTCGGGTCCAAAATGGTTTCCATAGCAAATCTCGAAGAACTTTTGTAGACCATCTCGGCCAAACGTTCACAAAGATTAAAGATAAGTGGAAATTCACGCTTCAACTGTGTGGCTTTAACAAATCCGTCTCCTGCAACAACCCAGTCATAAGCGGACATTCCGGCCGGCAAAAGCCAAACCTGTTCCGTAGTGGTCACGAGAGCGGTGCATTTGGCGTAGCGATGAAGAGCTGAGCGAAAATATCCCTTTGCTAAAAGACTCAATACCTCTTGGCGACCAGATAATGACGTATCATATTCCACAATAACAGGTTTTTCTGTGTTACGGCATGTTTTTACTGCTTTTCTAAAAAATTCGGAGATCTCTGGTTTTTGCGAGTAAAACAAGTTGAAGAACTCCTCTAAATCTCTGTTATTTTTGATCTTTGTGTCATCTTTGCGCAAAAGCAACTCGCTCTGATAATCTTCAATTCTAAGATAACGGTTTTTTTCGCGAGAATATGGAAAATCGTAATCTTTCATCTTAGCATCAGCTATAATGGATTCTAATTCCATGTCCGTGCAATTTTTAGGAAATTTAACTCTTTTCATTCTCTTCTCCTTTCAATGTGCAATGTGTTGATATCATTTATTAAGAATAATGTCAATCATTGACAGAGTTTGGAAATAAACCATAAGCCCATAATTTCTAGTCTTGATTTGGAAGAAAAATATGCTAATTTTGATCTGAACGATATCGAGATGTAGTATGTTATATAGTCGCTTATGATTCCTAAGAATATCAAAATTCAAAATAATTTTTTG
>CAZLVV010000050.1:0-4193 GCA_964563385.1 uncultured Gammaproteobacteria bacterium | reverse complement strand
CAATTCTTAACCCAAGAATACTCCAAGGAGTGCCATATGTGGTGGACGCGTACAGTGAATTTACAATCGCGCCGTCTCGTGATAATTTGTTTGAATTATGGTAAATAAATATTCTTTTAAAGATATTGAATCCAAATGGCAAAAATGGTGGGAAGAGAATAAAACCTATCAAGCCAAAAATCCCAATCAAGCTCAATCCAAAAAATTTTATACATTGGTTGAGTTTCCTTATCCGTCAGGAGATGGTCTGCATGTCGGTCATCCACGTTCTTACACAGCCCTTGATATAGTTTCACGTAAAAAGCGCATGCAGGGCTATAACGTCATTTATCCTATGGGCTGGGATGCTTTTGGCTTGCCAACCGAAAATGCGGCTATTAAAAAAAAGATGCAACCAGCAAAAGTTACAGAGGAAAATATTGCAACTTTTAAACGTCAAGTTAAATCTTTGGGGGCCGGTTTTGATTGGTCTCGCGAAATTAATACCTCTGATCCCGCTTATTACAAATGGACTCAATGGATGTTCATTCAATTCTATAATTCCTATTTTGATAAAATTCAAAACAAAGCGCGTCCCATAGCTGAATTGTCGATACCAGAAGAAATAAAAAAAGAAGGGGAATCAGCTATAAAAGCATTTATAGATACGGAGCGTATGGCTTATAAAACTAAAACCGCAATAAATTGGTGTCCTTCATGTAAAATCGGTTTAGCTAATGAAGAAGCACAGGGAGGTGTTTGCGAGCGTTGCGGAGCGAGTGTTGAGAAACGTGAAAAAGAACAATGGATGATCCGCATTACCAAATACGCTGATCGTCTCATAGATGAGCTTGCGGGAGTTGATTACCTTGATAAAATTAAGACTCAGCAAATTAATTGGATTGGTCGCTCTACAGGGGCTTTGATATATTTCGTTCCGCGTTTAGCTTCTCAGGTGCATCAGTCATCTATACAAGATATACAACAAGCGATAAGTGACAAGATTGTCGTATTCACTACTCGCCCTGATACATTATTCGGTGCTACCTATATCGTTCTCTCTCCGGAGCATGAACTAATATCTATTTGGAAGCAAGCAGGAATAATCGCAAATATAACTGAAGTGGAATCTTATCAAGAATCAGCTCGCAAAAAATCCGAAATTGAACGTCAAGAAAATAAAGAAAAAACCGGAGTAGAGATCAAGGGCATCAGGGCGGTTAATCCGGCCACAGGAAAAGAAATTCCAATTTGGATTGCGGATTATGTTCTTTCTGGTTATGGCACAGGAGCTATTATGGCCGTTCCAGCGCACGATAAACGTGATTTTGAATTTGCAAAAAAATTTAATTTACCAATCATATCCGTTGTTCAACCATTATCGCCTAGTGCTGATACGCCGATTTCCAATTTTACAAAAGATGAATCCAAAAGTGCAACTGTAATATCCGAATGTTATTCCGAAGCAGGAATCTCTATCAATTCAGGTTTTCTTGATGGGCTTGAAACTTCTAAAGCGACCCAAAAAATCATCACTTGGCTCGAGGAAAATAACCATGGTCGCAAAGAGGTTAATTACAAACAGAGAGATTGGGTTTTTTCTCGTCAACGTTATTGGGGCGAACCAATTCCAATGATATTTTGTGATAAATGTGGTTGGGCTCCGGTTCGTGAAAGTGAGTTACCTGTCGTTCTCCCGAATGTCGAGAATTACGAACCAACTGATAGCGGGGAGTCACCGCTTTCTGTTATGACGGATTGGGTAAATACAATTTGTCCGATTTGCGGATCTAAAGCCAAACGTGAAACTGATACCATGCCTAATTGGGCCGGATCATCTTGGTATTTCTTGCGATATTGTGATCCGAATAATAAACAAGTGTTTGCTTCATCAGAAGCTTTGAAATATTGGATACCGGTTGATTTATATAACGGAGGAATGGAGCATGTTACGCTTCATCTCTTATATTCTCGTTTTTGGTATAAGTTTTTGCACGATCTTGGTCACATTCCCTCATCTTGCGGAAAGGAGCCATATGTTAAACGCATTGCGCATGGCATGATTTTGGGCGAAGGCGGTGTTAAAATGTCAAAATCAAAAGGTAATGTCATCAATCCTGATGATGTTATTGCCGAATACGGATCAGACGTTTTTCGATGTTATGAAATGTTTATAGGACCGTTTGATACCGATGCTCCTTGGGATACAAACGGTATTCAAGGTGTAAAGCGTTTTATTGATAAGGTTTGGTCACTGCATAATAAAATGATAAACAACAAACAACAAACAACAAAGATATATTCAGATGCAGAATACAAAGTAAAAAGCGCAAAATACGAGTCAATATTACATAAATCCATCAAAAAAATTAGTGATGATATTGATACATGTCATTTTAACACTGCCATTTCACAGCTCATGATCTTAACCAACATATTTCTTGATGCCGAATTTATCACAAATGATGACTATAAAATCTATATTTGTCTTTTAGCTCCGTTTACTCCCCATATAGCAGAACAAATTTGGCATGATTTAGGTCATGAAACTTCTGTACATCATGAATCGTGGCCTGAATATGATCCGGATTTGCTTATCGAAGATCAAGTTATTATCGGAGTTCAAGTAAATGGCAGGATTCGTGGTCAAATCAGTATCGCGCTTAGTGCTAATGAATCGGAGGCCGTGGATCTTGCAAAACAAGATCCTAATATCGCCAAGTATCTAGAAATCGGTGAACCGAAAAAAATTATTTATATTCCCGGTAAAATTCTTAACATTGTTGTTTAATAGTTTTGAATATTTTTTCTCTTTCAAGAATTTGGCGTTTAGCTTATTATTATTCGCTAAATTTTTAGCTTATTCGGATTTGTTAGTTAATGATAAGAATTATGCATCAATAATACAGAGTATTTACATAGAATAAATTAAGTTTATTTTTCACGATAGAATTTTGTAGCCAAATAAGTTGCTAATGGCATGGCCAAAGCTATACCCAAGCTTCCTATTAATGTTCGTACTATTTCTTCAGCAATTAATTCATTGTTTATTACTTGCCCAAAAGTTAAAAATGGCGGTTCTTTAACACAAAATAAAATCAGCAAAGGTAACGATGCTCCAGCATAAGCCAAAAACAAAGTATTTACCATGGCGCCTATATGAGCATTACCCACATCCAATGCCAGTTTGAATGCTTGTGTTGCTGGTAGCTTGGGATTGGCCTTTTTTATTTGATCTACGGCTTCAATTTGCCCAATAACTATATCATCCAATACGCCCAGTGCACCTATGAGAATTCCAGCTAATAGCAATCCTTTAAAATCAATTGCTCGTTTCCCAAAGTTGATTAAAAACATCGATTCTTCGCCAGCCATTCCGGTTAGTCTAGTGAGCCATGTAAATAGCCAAGAAAGAAGCGCTATCAATATCATGGTTAAAGCCAAGCTGATCACTGCAATATGACTTTTATTATTCCAGCCGTCGGTTATATAAATCAATAAGATAAAGATCAATACGCAAGTCGCGATTCCTACAGTTAAAGGATTCCATCCCGCCAAAATTAACGGGATCGTGCCTTTCAATATAATAAAAAAACTTAAAATTAAAGCCATAATGGATCTTAATCCGCGCGCTTTACTTACAATGGCTATAGCCAAGACAAATAATAAAGATAGTAATAGTAAAGGCCATCGTCTGACAAAATCAACAATGTAAACATTTTCTTTACCGTTAATATCAATTTGATAGCTTATTAAAACTCTATCGCCTTTACGATATGTATTTGATCCAATAGCAATTATTTCTGAGATACCGTAAAAAATATATTCTTTATTTTTCCATTCATTATTCAACCCAACTACTTTTACATTTTGTTGTATTACTTTTGCCCCATTCGGCCCATCAACTTCTCTTTGATCTAAAATTTCAATTACCTTTGCTTCAAACAAAGCATCCACGGTTTTCTGTTCAGGCGTCTGTGTTTCCAATTCTTCATTGATGATGTTTGTTGTTGTATTGATTTGTGCAGTGTAAGTTTCTGTTTGCGCTAAGCTAATACAAGGCAAAAAACCAGCAATGAATAATTCTATCAATATAATAAGTTTATACAATCTCTGTTTCATATTTTTATATCCTAACTTAAAACAGGTATTTTTTCCATTGCACGCGCTCAGATACATATTGCACTCTTCTAACCACAGAAGAACATGCAAAT
>CAZLVV010000049.1:0-4831 GCA_964563385.1 uncultured Gammaproteobacteria bacterium | reverse complement strand
ACCTTAGTTACCCTTAGATGCCTAGATAGTTACCCTTAGAGGTTAACTGTACATATTGTTGACAAAATGGCTTTTTTGTGTTATATTAATATGTTGTTTCAAACAAGGAGAAGTGCCAATGCTATATCAAACAAGGAGAGCTGTCATGGAGAATATTTTGAAGAAAATTTTGATTCGTAGTGTCTTGCTTCTTTCGATCCTTATTGTGATAGCCATTCTCACAGGCTCCATGATTGCATCTTTAGTACTCGGAATGCTACTGAATGTAGCATGGTGGAAGCTGGCGCTGGTGATTCTGGCGACAGTCATTATTACCAAACTTTTTGATTAACTTCACTTCTTTTCTATTCTTAATTCCGTCTGATTTCTACAGACGGTTTTCTTTTACCAAAAAACGAGCTTTTTTGCTCGTTTTTAATACTCATCATTTTATTGCTTCACATTTTAACGTTTGCTCCATTGTGGCGCTCGACGCGCTGATTTGAGGCCAGGTTTTTTACGTTCTTTTTTACGCGGATCACGAGAAAGATAACCAAGTTTTTTAAGCGTTTTTCTAAAAGTTGGATTAAGTTGGATGAGCGCGCGGGCAATACCATGACGAATAGCTTCGGCTTGACCTCGAACCCCTCCGCCTTCAACCTTGGCGCTGATATCAACCGCATCGGCTTGTCCGATGGCCTTAAGAGGAGCTTCAACTTGAGTGCGAAGATCATATGTGCCGAAATAATCAGCCAATACCTTGCCATTAACTGTTATTAATCCTTTTCCATTTTTAATGAGGCGTACGCGAGCGATAGACGATTTGCGTCTTCCTACGGCCGGAATAAAAGATCCGCCTTTAGCATTTTTTGAAGCTACGGTTTGTTCGGTGGCAACAATCAAAGTTGGAGTTTCTTTAACTTTGACTTTGGGCTTAGCCGGAGCCTTCTTTGTGGCCGGCTTAGATGTTTTGACCTTAGCCGGAGAAGCCTTCTTGGTTTTATCGTCCTTTTTGGCTATCACCTTTTTGGCAGATGTCTTTTTTTCTTCAGGCATAATTGTTATTAGTCACAACCTTATTATTAAGTTTTTCAATATAATAGGCTCGACAGGATAAAACTTCTTAACGTAATTTGAGGGATTTTAAAATTCTATGAATATATTATTTTTGAAAAGTTAAACGTTTCATTCTTAAAGTTTGCAGTTTATTTTTTGGTAACATATAGCGAACCGCGTGACGTATAATAACTTCCGGAGATGATTCACGCAGATCTTTGACTGATTTGGTTTTGAGGCCACCTGGTCGGTTTGAAGTGGTGTAAAAAACTTTTTGATCCCATTTCTTACCGGTAAAAACAATTTTATCCACGTTTGAAACTGTAACCTTATCGCCCATATCGGTCGCCGGATTAAAATTTGGTTTATTTTTTCCCATCAAAATTATAGCGATTTTTGTCGCTAAACGACCAACTGGTATGTCAGTGGCGTCAATTTCGATAGTATTACGAACCACTTTGGGAATTCCTTTGCGTTTCTTCCAAGGCATATAATTATTTAACGAGTTGAATTTGCGCTATTTCGGCGCCATCACCTTTACGGTTACCGAGTTTAATAATACGAGTATAACCACCTTTACGATCTTGATAACGTGGACCTATTTCTTCTAAAACTTTATTAACTGCGGATTCATTAAGCAAATACGAGGCAAGTTTGCGTCTTGATGCTAAATCTTTAGTTTTACCAGTAGTAATAAGCTTTTCCACTATTGGACGTATAACTTTAGCTTTAGCTAAAGTGGTATTTACATGCTCGTATAAAATAACCGAAGTCGCCAAACCTCGGAGCAACGCTTTGCGTGGTCCGTTTTTACGATCCAATATTTTTTTATTAATTCGATGTCTCATATTTGTTCAGTTGGACTATGTTACTTGCATTTACAACTTGCTAATGACGTTGCGTTACATAGATTATCATAAACAAACACCATTAGCTTTTATTTTTGTTTTTCGAAATATTTTATTCTTCTGATTAAACTTCTTCAGGAGATTCTTCGGCCATCGGTGCGGTTAAGGTTTGATAATCAAGATTTTTTAGTAAGTTTAAATGATCCAATAGGATTAAAACCGCGTTATTGCAAGCATCAATTGGATCAATGGTGCCATCGGTTTCAATATTTAGAATTAATTTATCAAAATCTGTTTTGTCTCCTACACGAGTTGGAGTAACCTGATAAGAAACGTTAATTACTGGAGAGAATAAGGCATCGATACTGATTTCTCCCAGATCCATCTTTTCTTTTAAGCGTTCTTCGGTGGATTTATAACCTCGTCCAGGTGAGATGGTTGCATCCATTTCGAAAGATGCTGATTTATCTGTTAAAGTGGCGATGACTAAATCCGGATTGACAATTTCCACATCAGCATTTTTTTGAAACATGCCAGCCGTTACAACTTGTTCGCCCTTTGCCTCAAGGTGGAGTGTTACTGGCTCTTCGGAATAAAGCTTGACTCGCACTAATTTGAGATTAAGAATTATTTCAAGTACATCTTCTTTGACACGATCTAATGTGGAAAATTCATGATCAACTCCGCGGATTTTAATAGAGGTGATTGCGGCTCCGGGAAGAGAAGACAAAAGCACTCTGCGCAACGCATTGCCCAAAGTAGTACCATAACCCGGGGTACAAGGCTCTACGCTAAGCACACCTTCGTTAGGGCGCTCGCCTGGATAAAATTGGATATTTGTTGGAAGAAGAAGTGATTCCATATATAAAAAAGAATGAACGATTAGCGCGAATAAAATTCGATGATAAGTTTGGGATCAAACGCTTCTTTCAATTCTTCCGCACTGGGCGTACTAGTTATCTTGGCAACTAATTTTGCGGGTTCAACAGCTAACCATGAAGGCGCGATGTGATTTTTCAGATCTTCAGAAAGAGTTTTCCAGTTTGATTTATTTTGTTTATTTTCTTGGACTGTAACGATATCTCCAGATTTTACTAAATACGATGGAATATTAACTGGTTTATTATTAACCAAAATATGAGCATGCGAAACAATTTGACGCGCAGAAGCGCGGCTTTTGGCAAAACCGGCGCGATAAATTACATTATCTAAACGCAATTCTAGCAATTGTACCAAGTTCATACCCGAATCACCCTTGAGTTTCATGGCTTTTTTATAATAATTGGCGAATTGAGTTTCAGAAATACCATAAAGACGCTTAGCCTTTTGTTTTTCGCGAAGTTGTTTACCGTAGTCTGTTTGACGTGAGGGACGACCAGGACCATGAACACCCGGAGCATATGGCCGACGAGCCAAAGCGCATTTCGAAGACTCGCATCGCGCGCCTTTGAGCATGAGTTTAACCCCCTCACGTCTGCATAATTTGCAACTTGATCTAAGATTTCTTGCCATAAGTTATTAATTTGAGATTACAAGCGTCTGGTTCGCGGTTTACGACAGCCGTTATGCGGAACCGGAGTTACATCCTTAATAGAAAGCACGTTAATATTATTTGTATTAAAAGCGCGAATAGCGCCTTCACGTCCTTGACCGATTCCTTGGGCAAAAATACTCACATCTTTGACGCCTGAATCCTGTAATTTTTCAGCAAGAGTGCGCACAACAACCGATGCCGCATAAGGAGTAGCTTTTTTAGGACCTTTAAAGCCACAATTACCAGCCGAAGACCAAGCAATAACATTGCCATTCTGATCTGTAACGGTAACAATAGTGTTATTAAAAGTGGCTTTTATATAAGCACAAGCATGCGCTACATTTTTTTGCGCACGAACGCGTTTATTGCGACTTTTAGCTGGCTTTTTAGCCTTGGTGGTAGATTCTACCTGTGCTACTGGTGTTTCGATTGCGTCAGTCATAGATATTATGTCTTTTCGAGCTTACGTTTACCGGATCCCATTGTGCGACGAACATTGCCACGCACGGTACGAGAATTGGTTTTAGTGCGTTGTCCACGTGAAGGTAAATTTTTGCTATGTCTAGATCCACGATAAGAACCTATTTCTTTTAAACGTTTGATGTTAACCATGCGTTCGCGACGCAACTCACCCTCGACGCGATAAGTTTTTTCAACCGCATCACGTAATTTTTTTTCATCATCAATCGTAAGATCTTTAGTGCGAATGTCGGGATTAACTCCGGTTTCTTTTATAATTTTTTGAGCGCGAGCTAAACCGATGCCAAAAATATAAGTAAGCGCAATTTCGATGCGTTTATTTTGCGGTAATACAACTCCTGCTATACGTGCCATATTATAAAATTAATTATCCTTGACGTTGTTTATGTTTAGGATTTTTTTTACAAATAACAGCTACCCGACCTTTTCGACGGATAACTTTACAATCTTTACACATTGGTTTGACTGATGTTCTAACTTTCATGGTTTTAGAAGTAAGATTTACGCGCTACTTAGAAGATTAAGCAAGCTAAAGCCCATCCGACGCCCTCCATCATCGGTTTTGCGTAAGTGGGCTATAATCTAAAGGTTATACGCCCTTTTGTCAAATCGTAAGGGGATATTTCTACCTTAACTTCATCGCCGGGCGTAAGACGTATGCGATTCATGCGTAATTTTCCTGCTAAATGACACAAAATTGACTGTCCGTTATCCAGTCTAACTTTGAATGTGGCACTGGGCAGATTCTCCTCTACCACCCCTTTTACACTTAAAAATTCCTTGTTTGGGGAAGAGGATTTATTTATCATAACAAAAAAGCATGTTTTTTGAGGGACTTATCCACAATAATTATGGGTGAATTATAACCTATATTTGATTTTTTAGCAAACGAATGTACGCGCCCACCTATCTTTGCACTCCTTGCTTGATTCTT
>CAZLVV010000048.1:0-5100 GCA_964563385.1 uncultured Gammaproteobacteria bacterium | reverse complement strand
TTTGCATACTCCCTGCTTATCCAAGGAGTGCCATATGTATCTGAGCTTATGCAGATGTTATTTGTTAAATTATCATGCATCTAATTCGCCTTTTGCTGATAATAAGATGGCGATCGGGCGAGTAGAATTGAATTTGCTCAAAATTATATTTAAAATAACCATGATTGGCACACAGAGGAACATCCCAACTATCCCCCAAATTGAACCCCAAAGCACTAAAGATATGATAATTACAAGCGGACTTAAATTTAGAGATTTTCCCATTAAACGCGGTTCAATAAAGCTACCGAGTGTCATTTGAATGAAGGTAAGCAAGATAATTAGTAATAAAGCATGAGCAAGATCATGTTGCATTACAGTAAACAATGTTGGCAATAATACAGCAATAAGAGAACCGATATTAGGTATGTAATTAAGCACAAAAATTAATAAAGCCCAAAAACTAGCAAATTGAATGTTCATAACAATTAAAACCAAATAACAGCCCATGGCCGTGGTGGCGCTAATAAATGTTTTTATTTTAAGATAAGTATTGATGTCTTTTGTTATTTTTTGTATCAAAGCTTCGGCGGATTGGCGATTTTTGGGATTAGGAAATAATTCTTTTATTTTGCAACCAAAAGTACGATATTCTAAAAATAAAAAAATAACATAAATAATAATCATGGTTGTAAAGCTGGCCATGGTTGTTATTATTCCGGCCACTATAGAAGCCAAATTAGAAATATTTATGTATTCAAAAATTTCATTATAAGAAATGATTTCAGTTAAATTGAATTTAGAATTAATATCATTTATGAAAGTTTGAAATTTGATTTGATATTTTGGCGCTATGGCGATTACTTCATTGACGCTGTTGTTTAAGAAACTTACAAAAAACCAAGCGATTAAAGCGAAAGTCGCCAAAGAAAGAATCATTGCGGTGAAATGGGGGATATGATAATGCTTAATCTTTATTTTTTTGTAGCTCGAAGCTAGAGATATAATAATATACCAAATAATGATGGCGACAACTAATGGTATGAATATTGATTTTCCAATGTAAAGAATGTAAAAAACAAGCGTTAAGCCGATAAAACTTAAAATAATTGTTATGGTTTTCATATTTTGTGATTCTTTGAGAAATCATAGCAATATATTTAAGTTTTGAAAATTAAAATATAATCAACAACAATGGATTTTATTTTTTTGTTTTTTGGAGTAATATAACCTACAAGAATTATGAAAATCGAATATCCTTCTTTTAATTATCATAATGAAAATGATAAATTGGCTAAATATAGGAAAATGATAGAAAAAGAGAGGCTAGAAGCCAAAAAACTTAAAACGCCAGCAGGGCGTTGGCTTGGTTTAGCAGCTGCAAGGCTATCAGAAGCTGTGATAAAAGAATGATATGCGTAGAGAATTGATTTTTTTAGCTGTTAAATCACCGGATTCTGCATTTGTGGCAGAAATGCTTCAGATGCCAGACCCTAAACCTGAAGATGAAGCTCGAGTGGTATCAGCTTTGGCAAAATTATATGAATTTTTTTTAAAAAAAAGAGAAGCTTATAATCAAGGCAATGCGGTTGATTTTCAAAAGATTTTAGATGAGGAAATTAGATTTTTACAGGATTTTGATAGCCTGTCTTTAAGATATTGATATCTTGACAATAATTATTTTTTTTAGTTAGATGCATTAAAGGAGAAGAAGATGCAAAATGCCGAAACTAAGCGTTTATTATTTGAATGGTTTTATGGCGTGCAATTGTACCTTGAAAGAGATTCAGTTAAATCCATGTTGTCATCATGGCGGGAGGTTGAACGAAAAACTTATATATTATTATTGGAATGGGCAATACCAATACAAGCGCAAATAAATATTGAAAGTGATACTGCCAAGGAATTACATGATTGGAAATATAAACATCATGCGGAAGCTTGGAATGTTTTTTTAACTGGTAGATTTTTATGCGAAGAAACTTGGGAACAAGTTCTTTGGGAAGATCAATTTAATAACTTGCGTGAAATGGCTAGAGTCGCCAGATCTGAAATTTGGAATTTGATTCAACCAGAAGAATCGGATTCTGATGTTGGGCGTTTGACTCCAATTACTCCGGTTTTGGCCGAGGATTTAGAAAAATGCTTACCGAGTCGACGAATTACTTTACGTTATCAAGATGATCCCGAAGCCTTATCTAGGGTTCAGCGTTATTTGGATATGATTTTGGCTGGTAGTGGATATGAAGCAGAAGAGTTTCTTCAAGGTAAAAAAATTCCGCAAGGAATTCAGCCTCCTACTCTATATCCAACTAACCCGGGCATGAGGGCGGTAAAATTGCCAGATTCTGAAAACTCAATTTATGAACAAAATTCTGCAAGCGAGAGTTTTATAGATCAAAATGATGATCTTGTGATCGCTAAAATGTCTAAAAAAATTGAATAATCTTCCTTATCATCGGGAGGATTTTTTTAATATCCATATCGCGATTTGTATGTGGACTCTTTGCCTTTGGTTGTAATACCTTTGTAATAACCGGGAACATAAGCGATCAAGCTCATTTCGTATCCAACAATCGCGATTGCCACTGGATTATTATTAAGTATTTTTCTAATGGTTTTATAATAATCTTTTTCACGTTTTTCAGATGGAATGTGGTTACGGCGCATCATCATCAATTCCATGAACAGAAGAGACGTACTACCATTTCTATCTAAAAATGGATGAATATCTAAAATTTGATTGTGCAATTGCGCTACAGCTATTTCATAACGTATGTTTGTCCATTTTTCTGCTTTTGCGCGTTTTAACGTTTCGTTGACGCGTTTAGTCCAAGCTTCCATTTCTATAGCGACATTTTCTGGCAAGGTTCCGAAACGTTTACCGAAGATTTCTAATTCTTCACCAGAACGTAAACGAGAAAACGGCGAAGGGGATATGCCTTTGTTATTGGCGCGATGTAATTCTATAATATCTTCTAAATCGATTGTTTCTTTGGTTTGCAATTCATAAAGTTTGGAAATGGCTATTTTACGATTGCTTTGTTTTATTTTTTCCATTTCTTGCGAACTTCTGCCGTAAGTAAGTTGCATAATAGACTCAACATCATAGGGAAGATTGTTTTGCAATGAGTATCTGTAAGTTTTTAAAACAAATTCATTATCAATAAAATCACTGAATTCTTGGAATATTTTACTAAAAATAGCGCTTGATTTTTCGTCAGTTAGTTTAATTTCGAGTAAATTTTTATATTTGCTATACATTGAATTCCATAATTCGGGATTTGATTCTTGCGGTATTTGTTTGGATAATTTATTTAAAGTTTCCATGGTTTGACGCAATGATTGTTTTAATATTTCTTCATTTTCTAGATTTTTTTCAATTATTTTTGTAACTTCATCAATTTTATCCAAAGCATTCTGCGCTAAAGCTTCGTGAAGATGTTGTTGGAAAATGGATTTTATTTCGGTTTGATGCTTGGCTTGTTTGGCGCGATTTAATTCGGAATATAAAGAAGCTAATTTAAAGAGTTGATTTTGTGGAATGTCTACTAAATCAAAGCCATAAGATTCGGCCATTTCTGATAATGAAAGCATTGCCTTTTCCGGATTTGAATTGGCTATTAAATTTAGCGCTGTTTCATCAGAAATATTTTCATCGAATACTATTTCAATAAAAAAATCTTCTTCTTGTTCATGCTCGGATCCCTCTTGTTCATTAGAAATATTTTCATCGGATTCATACTCGGATCCCTCTTGTTCAGCATGGGGTATTTTAGGAGAAGGGTGTTCAGGAGATTTTTGCCAATTAAGTTGTTCAATGTCCATATTATGTAGATACTATTTATCAAGAGATTTGATTAATTTTTGTAATTCAATCAAGGCTTCTTTTTCTGAGCTTAAAGTTTCTTGATTAAGTTGTGTAACTATATTTGAAGTTAATTTTGGATAATCGGCTATAAGAGCGTTAATTTCTGATTGTGGAATATGATTGTTGTATTTATCATTAATATCAATTACTCTTTTTGCGTATTTTTTTATTTGACTTAAAGGAACTTCATTGGTTGTTATGTGCGTTTTTATAGAATTTCGAGTAGCTTTTAGTAGATAATCTTTATTCATATTGTTTATATTAAAACGTATTAAAAAGAAAAAAGCAACTTGATAGTTGCTATGGCTTTATTGTGATACGGCGAATTTGTCTACCGTTCATCTCGATTATTTCTTTATTGAAGTAATCTCCACCGAGACAAATATATTTTTTCCCTTCAGTAGAGATTTCACGCGACATGTGAGCGTGCCCACAGAAAATATTGCTTACTTTTTTATATTTGGCAAATATATGCGAAAAGCGCTCGCTTCCCAAGAAGGCATTTGTAAAGCGATAACTTTTTGGCACTAGCCAACGTGGATGGAATAAGAGCTTTTTTAATGGGACGTGATGCATGATGGCGATAACTTGTTTCGCATTTTGAGTTTCGTTTAAATGCATGGAAAGCTTATTGGCAAAATATTCTACGGCTTCTGCGTCTGAATAATTCCATTTTACATACAGAGCGTCGTTCCAGATTATCTGCCTTGAGTTTGGATAGATTTTATCCTCATAAAAAGATTGATCAATTCCGAGATTTTCATCTTTAAATGAATAGTCATACCAGCCCATACTGCCAACTATTGCAAAGTTAGTTAGAAAGAGAGGTTTTTCTTCTAAAGGATGAAAACCGTGATTCTCCATGATTTTGTGACTTCGGCGCATTTGGTTTAATGAATCAGATTCATCAAAAACCCAGATATCATGATTGCCTAGCACGGCACATTTTTTACCGCGAAAATTGTGGAATAATTTTAATGCTGTGTTTAAAGAATCTTCGCTAGATCCTATGTCTCCACATAAACAAAGTGTGTCTTCAGTGTTTGATTTTTCGCAAATGTATTTTGCTAATTTACGAACTGCTTTATCACCAAGATGGTTATGTTCAAAGTGCAAATCGCCTGCAATGAAAATCATTTTAACTCCTTTCTGGCAATGTATGATTTAAGCATTTTTTGGCATTGCTGTCAACCGAATGTACAGTTAACCTTCAAGGGTGACTCTTTTTAACTGACTATCGCGATTTCTAA
>CAZLVV010000047.1:0-5333 GCA_964563385.1 uncultured Gammaproteobacteria bacterium | reverse complement strand
CCTTAGTTACCCTTAGATGCCTAGATAGTTACCCTTAGAGGTTAACTGTACAAACCCTTGGCATTTCCTTGCGGAAATGCCTGCCGAAGCGAGGCGCGAAGCGCCGAGCGAGGCTAATTCCTCTGTAAATAAACTTTGGTGGTGTTTGCTGGACGAAATCCGAACTTTTTTTGACGAAAATCCGGACTGCGAAATTTGAACGCTACG
The DNA here is from genome assembly GCA_964563385.1 of uncultured Gammaproteobacteria bacterium. Taxonomy (GTDB): domain Bacteria; phylum Patescibacteriota; class Patescibacteriia; order 2-12-FULL-60-25; family 2-12-FULL-60-25; genus MWCR01. The sequence goes on along the minus strand of CAZLVV010000047.1, from coordinate 5,126 downwards.
CCCCGCCGCCCTGCTCGTTCAGAGCAGAGTCCCGCAAAAAAGTTTTCTTTTCCTTTTAGAAGAAAAAGAAATCGCGCGCCAAATCAAAAAATGCGAAGAAAACTTTTTTGCGGAACAGCGAGCGAAGCGAGCGGCGGCGGGGCGTAGCGAATTAGTCAGGATTTTGTTCAAAATGAGTTCTGACTTTTTCCAACAAACACCACCATTAAATATCTCTCCTAAATGGAGGGATTTTTGATTTTCCACAAGATATGATTTGCATTTGTATAATTAAAATTGTATAACATACCTATACCTTAGGTATCATAGTAAATTGTTGGTTTATCAATTTAATTATTAATATCACTATTATGAAAAAAGGATCGCGTATTTGCCATAGCAAGAAAACTTTAATCAATTTGAAAAAGGCGCGTAGCCATTTAGATAAAGTAATTATTATGAAAGAAAGAGGAGAATATTGTATTGATATTATTCAACAAAATTTAGCGGTTATAGGTTTATTGAAATCAGCCAATCAAGCTTTGATGGAAGGGCATTTAAATACTTGTTTTACCGATGCGGTTAAAACTAATAATTCGGTAAAACAAAAAGATATGATAGCTGAAATATTAAAGGTAACTTCATTATCTTCAAAATAATATGATAGATAATAAAAAATCTGAAATTGAAAAAAATAAATGTCATGTGTTGCGAATTAATGGCATGAAATGTGTTTCTTGTGAAGCGATTATTGAGGAAGAATTAAATAATTTAGACGGAATTAAAGTGTATAAAGTTGATTCTAAATCTCAAACGGCAATATTAAGTTCTGATAAAGAAATAGATTTAAATCTTATACAAAAAAGTTTGCTTAGATTAGGTTATGAGGCTTCGTTTGATTCGACGATTAAAGAAATCAAGCAAAAAGCCAATGCTGAGCAATGGTTTTGGTCGTTTGTATTAGTTGGAGTTATTTACCTTGTATATAAATTGATAAGTTTTATTGATTTAGGATTTAGCGCGTTTGATATGTCCAATGTGACTTTGAGCGTGGCTTTTATGATTGGAATTGTTGCCTCAATGTCCACTTGTTTAACTGTTGTTGGAGCAGTGATAGTTTCATTTGCGGCAAAATATCAGAGCAAAGGAACATTTTTTCAAGCAAATGTTAAACCTCATTTTTTATTTCATGCGGGAAGGTTAGTGGCTTTTACCATTTTTGGCGGATTATTGGGATTGTTGGGCAGTTGGTTTAGTCTTTCAGTTACGTTTACCGCAATTTTTACAATTGTGATCGCGTTGATCTTAGCTTGGTTGGGTTTACAAATTATTGGTTTAGCGCCATCTCTTTCTTCTTTTGGTTTTCATTTACCTCGCGGTATTATGAAATATTGGAATAAAGTTAAAAATTCAAATCATCCTTTGGTGCCAGTATTATTGGGCGGAATGACATTTTTTTTACCATGCGGATTTACTCAAAGCATGCAATTATTTGCGATTGCTTCTGGCAATATGATAACTGGAGCTTTGACAATGTTATTTTTTGCGCTTGGAACGATGTTAATTTTATTAGGCATTGGTATAACTACTACAAAATTTAAGAATTATAAATCTTTAATTATTACTAATGCGATTGGAATAATTGTAATTATATTTGCTTATTTTACATTGTCTTCGGGTTTGGCTATGATGGGATTTAATTTAAATCCGTTTGTTACCTCTGAAACTCAAGCATCGATTACGGAGAATAATGTTCAAGAAATTCGTATGACTGTTGATTATAATGGATTTTATCCGAATCAGTTTACTTTACGTAAAGGCGTTCCAACGCGTTGGATTATTGATGGGAAAAGAGTAAGTGGATGCATGGATGAAATTATAGTTCCGGATTTGAATATTAGGAAAAAGATTATAACAGGTGAAAATGTAGTAGAGTTTACACCTCAAATTGAAGGAATAATCTCTTTTAGTTGTTGGATGGGAATGGTAAGAGGAAAATTTATTATTGAATAAACCAATAAATGGTCGCCAGTTATTGATTGTTAGAATAAAAATTTAATTATGATGAAGAAAATTATTAAAATATCAGGCATGGATTGCGCGTCTTGCGCTGTTAATATTCAGAAATATTTACTGAAATTGGACGGTATAAACGAAGCGAGTGTTAATTATGCTTTAGGCAAAGCTAAGGTGGTTTATGACGAATCTAAAGTAAATGATCGACAAATTATTAAAGCTGTAAAAAGAGCTGGTAATTATAGCGTAGTTGAATCAAAAAGCGATACAAATAATAACTCTGAAAATATTTCACTTAAAGCGAGAAATAAATTGATTTATGCGATAATATTAACAATACCAGTAGTATCAACCATGCTACTGAAGCCGAATTTTGGGATAAATGTTTTTAATGTTGATTTGGGCATGTGGTTAATAGCCCTGTTTACTTTTGTAATTGTTTTTATTTTGGGTTTTCAATTTCATAAAGGATTGTTTGTTCGTTTAAAATCATTTTCTGCGGGAATGGATACATTGATTTCTATTGGCACTGGTTCGGCTTACGTATATAGCGTGTATGCCATGTTTTGTGCGCAACATGTTTATTTTGAGACAGCTGCCATGATAGTAACTTTAATTTTATTGGGAAGATATTTGGAAGTTAAAAGTAAAGGAAAGGCTTCAAGCGCGATACAAAAATTATTATCTTTAAGCGTTAGAACTGCACACTTGGAAGTCGATTCCGATTTACATGAAATATCGATTGATGATGTTAAAATTGGCGATATTTTATTAGTTAAGCCCGGTGAAAAAATTCCTTTAGATGGCAAAATTATTTCAGGATTTTCTTATATTGATGAATCAACGCTTACGGGAGAAAGTATGCCGGTGGAAAAAAGAGAAGGCGATTTGGTATTTGCCACAACAATCAATCAAATGGGGGCAATTAGATTAGAAGTAACAAAAACTAGCGGAAATACAGTATTGGATCAAATAATTGAATTGGTAGAAAATGCGCAGATGCAAAAAGCTCCGATTCAATTGTTGGTTGATAAAGTTGCGGGAATTTTTGCTCCTTCGGTTATTATTATAGCAATTATATTTTTTGTTGGTTGGATGATTGTTGGATCTGGATTGGAGTTTGCTTTAATTTCAGCGATTTCGGTTTTAATAATTGCTTGTCCTTGTGCTTTGGGTTTGGCGACTCCAACCGCGATTATGGTTGGGAGCGGAAAAGCAGCTGAAAAAGGAATATTTTTTAAAAAATCATTTAGTTTGGAAACGGCGCATAAAATTAACACGATTGTTTTTGATAAAACTGGAACGTTAACAAAAGGAATTCCGGAAATAGCTAATATTGCGATTTATGGTGATTATACTAAAGATGATTTGATGTGTTTTGCGACAGCTATTGAAAGAGAAAGCGGACACACTTTGGCTAAGGCTTTTATGATATATGCCGAAACTCGCAATTTTGATTTACCGTATGTTAATAAAGTTGAAATTATAAAAGGGAAAGGAGTTAAGGGTTATATTGGGAACGATCTTGTTATTGCGGGAAATGAAGCGATAATTTTGGAATTAAATTTATCTCTTGATGCTCGTATGAAAAATGATCTGGATTTATTTACTGGCGCTGGAAGTACTCCAATTTTTATTATCATTAATAATAAAATTGAAGGTTTAGTGAGCGCGGTTGACCGAATAAAGGAAACATCTAAAGAAGCTATTGTGGAGATTAAAAATCGCGGGAAAGAAATTTATATGATTACTGGCGATAATAAAAAAACAGCTATGTCTATTGGCAGTCAATTAAAGATACAAAATGTGATTGCGGAAGTTTTACCTGAACAAAAAGCTGAAGAAGTTAAGAATTTACAATCAAAAGGAAAGTTTGTAGCTTTTGTGGGAGATGGCGTAAATGACGCGCCGGCTTTGGCGCAGGCGGATATGGGTATGGCTATTGGAACAGGCACGGATATTGCTATAGAAACAGGTGATATTGTGATAATGAATGGTGATCCACGGAAAATATTAAAAGCGATCGATATTTCTCGGGATACGTATACTGCTATCAAGCAAAATTTGTTTTTTGCTTTTGTTTATAATGTGGTAGCTATTCCGTTGGCAGCTTTAGGTTTTTTAAGCCCTATGATTGCGGCTGTGGCTATGAGTTTAAGTTCAATTTCAGTGGTATTAAATAGCTTGAGAATTAGTTATAAATAAAAAACCAACCCATTTGAGGTTGGAGATTGATTAGCGCAGTCCAATAACAGCAAGCATACGACGCTTATCCGAACCATTACTTGCGTGATTAGAAAAAAATTCATTAGAAAGCGCGGTGCAAGTTGTGTTGAATTCGATATTGGTTTCTGCGACTTTTGCACAAAGCAAATCTTCAAGGATTTTTTCTTTGATATCAAATGCTTTGGCTTGCTCTGGTGTTATAAGAGAGTGTAAATATTTTTTATATAATTTGCTTTTACGCAGATCGTACTGTTCTTTGCTGATACAAGGCCCAATGAAGAATAGAGTGTCATTAACAACGGAATTGAAACAATCGTACATAAATTTTAATGTGCGAGAAATGATGTCAGCGAAAAGAGTGGCTGTGCTGGCATGAATCAATCCATAAACTCGAAGATAAGGATTGTAGACGAAAATAACACCACAATCAGCTGGTCTAATGGTGATTAGACAATTTGGTTGATTGCTGATACAAGCATCAATTCCACGAAAAGCATCTGGAGCTGTTGAAAAATTCAATATGCCTTTGGAAAATTTTCTGGCTTCGTTGGAATATTTATCTATTTCTGTATAACCTTTGCACGCGATTCTAGGAGCAACTAAAGCGATGTTGCTGGAATGGCGTAATTCGGGATTGATGATTTCGTATTTATCAGGATTGACCCCTAATTTTGCATAAAATGCTCTATTATTAGCGTCAGCATTGGGATCATTTTTTTTGTACGACATGTTGCCATCCGAAGCGGTAGAAAATCCAACAATCAATTCCGGAAATCGTGAAAGAAGTTGAGATTGAATCAACATCAATACCTCCTTTTGCAGGTTTTTATTATCAAAAAAAGTAGGTTTTGTCAAGATGTTGTACGCGTCCACCACATATGGCACTCTTTGGAGTATTCTTGGGT
>CAZLVV010000046.1:0-6081 GCA_964563385.1 uncultured Gammaproteobacteria bacterium | reverse complement strand
ACCTTAGTTACCCTTAGATGCCTAGATAGTTACCCTTAGAGGTTAACTGTACAATGGATTGACAATTTATGATTTTTATGCTATATTAGTACGTTAATCGAATAGGAAATTGGTCCTTTTCGCTTGACATTTTAGCACCGTAACAAATGTTCATGACCATTTTATTCTCGCTATTAAAAAGTCGGGATTAAATTGGAATCATGGACCACAGGAGGTTCACATGAAAATTTCTCAGCTGATCATTATTGTTGTTATTATTGCTGCTGTTACCTCGTTCGGCTGCGCTTCACTTTTTTCTTCAAAAGGAGAAAGTTACAGCCTTCACGAAGAATCGCCCTATCACAAACACACGATAGAGCATTCTCGTGATTCACGCGGTCAGCCCACGACCGTGGAAACTCGGATCACTAAACCAATGACCCCGGGTATGGCCATGGACGGCTATGGGTCATTCGGAGCCTACGGGATAACTCCCGGAAGTATGGGCTCTTCAATCTATCTATCCCCGCCTCAAGAGCATGTTAATTGCACTCGCGGGAAAGATCAAAGCGGTAGGCGGATTGAAATCTGTCCAACCAGAGATGGAGTTATTCCTCTGGTTGAAGATACGAATGCCATGGAGAATGATTCGGGTAATCCGTATCGCCGGCAGGTAATCAATAACACTATCGCGATTGAAGAGTTGCAGAAGTGTGTAAGAGGAAATAAAAACTGTCGCTAAGACAGAAGGAGATTTTTCACATGAATAACAAAAAAATTTTTTCTCTCGTTGTGATTCTTGTCATTTTGACGGGTTGCAACATGGCGAGCAAAAAGGCGCCCGCCACTACCTTAACTTGGACATCGGTGCCAAATCCGAATAGCCAAGTCGATGAAACAAAAAGCGTAGAGAGGGGTAGCTCGGAAGAAAAAGTTACAGTGAGCGCAACTCCCTCCGAGGTTCCTGCTCCAGCTCCTGTTTCCACGCCTGCTCCGGCAAAAGCGGAAACACAACCCGCGCCAGTGCAAGCCAAGAGCGATGCTCCGGCGCTTGCGTCCGAGCCAGTAACCCATTCAATTCCAGTCGGGCCTTACGGTACGCCAGGGGTTGTTCTAAGCAACCCTCATACGGTCACATATCGCCCGGCCTATGCGGTTTACAATGACGGATATATGTTCCGTTTTCAGAACGATTCCAGTAAATTGTACTGGGTTGCTCCCGCAGGCAATGTGGCTATCAGGCCTTTAATGGGGCAGTGCATGGAAAGCTCTCGGCTTCCATCTGTTCCTAATCCCGAAGCGTGTCCGTTTATTGAACTACCGACGAACACCGGAAGCAGGGTTGTACTCATTAAGCCCGGCTATTCGGCAAAGTTCGTCGTTGACATGGCCTCCTGCCCTCCGGACGGCTCGGCGTGCAAGGTGCGTATTCAAAGCGTGCCATACAGCTCGTCAGCCATCACTCGTCCTGATCTATCTCGTAAATGGGTCAGGACATTCGATTACCCCGCCTCCAATAATGGTTATTGGTGGGCGAGGGGCAACTAAAATCTTCTTAACCTATACGCGTCATTCATTTTGAATGGCGCGTTTTTGAATAATAAAAAACTTCTTCCATTAATCGGAAGAAGTTATCAGGCGTGATTGATCATCGCCAAGCATGGTTGCGACGATCACATAGCTATTTTTCTCATACCACACGATTAGAGTCAAGAAAAAACAGTGGATAAATAAAAAGATGGATTTCATATCCATCTTAACTTTTTATTCAATGAACATTATATGTTTACCATTGGTCCCGGAGGTTGTTCATTGTCATCATTTTGCTTTTGCCAAGGAAGGTTGCTTGGCGTTGGTTTTGGTGGAGGAGCAGTTGGTTTAATCAATTCTTGCGGGGTTTCTTTTTTAATCCAAGGTGGGTCGGTTGGAATAGATTTTTCTTGAGGTTTATCCTGATATGCTTCATCTAATATTTGCGTTTTAATCATGGGCTCTGTTTTATTTATCACGGGCATTGTTTGCGTATTTGTTTCCGGTACAGATGGTTCTGTGTTTTTTGATTCATCTGATATTGATTGATGCTTTAATGTTTCTTGCATTGACATCGTCAGTTTCGTTGGCGCCTGAGCCCCTTGTTCGTTGCTATTATTTTTATTTGGCATGATAAAAGATGGAGACATGGGATTTTTAATTGCAGGAGTTCCCATGTATGGCGCCGAATTTTCACCAGAGTCCTTCTTCCATTTGATAAATATAAAAGCCACAACAATAATTAGCATGGAAGCCAAAAAAATAAATAACAATATTTGAGATCCCAAAGACATATTTGGAAACCAAGATTGCAATTTTGTAATTGTAGAAGATGACCAAGATAATTTTTCTTGATCTTTGCTGTTTTCATCATGTCCTTCATCTTTTACATTTAGAGCAAATCTTGCATCCCAGTTAGACAGAACAGCTTTATCAGTTTCCGAAATATTTTTATCTTGAGTTAAATCTTTCTCTTGACTGTTGGACAAACTGCCATCGCCCAAACTTTGTGATAAAGCTCGCATATACGCTTCATGTTTCTCCAGAGCTTCGTTGGCATGAGCGGTTCTTTCTGCAAGAGGTATGGCTAAAAGTTGAGTCAAAGATTGTTTATATCTATCAGATCTTTGTTTTAGAGCCAAACATTCTTTATTAGCGTCATTGGGTATCGTCCAATTATCACTCCAAAGCTCCATGGCTTTAGCAATTCTTTCTTGCCCTTCGGGTTTTGTGGCAATGATTCTCATGGTCACTGTTTCATACATATTGCGCCACCAGCTCTCCAAAGGCATACGCACCCCGTTACAAGGAATCATATCCAATAATCCGTTTCGCATCATTTCATATGACTTGGCGTCTCCTTGTGTTTTTTGAAATCGTTCATTTCCGCGCGCAAAGTATTCTAATGCGTCCATGTTAGCAAAATGCCAATAAATATCATCCGCTTCGCTCGGGTCCAAATTTTGAAAAGTATAAGATGCTCTGTTTTCTGAATACGTCAGAGGTTTCAAAGTATCATCCGCTATCGTTCGCATTTCCAGATTCCAGTTTGCAGGCATGAACGGCACAATGGCTTCTATCGTTCCGGCGCTTATTTTGCCACTCCAGCCATTCGCCGTATTAATTAAAAAAGGTAAGACTTGCGTTTCAATTGGTTGATTCACTCTAATATCAATTATAGCCACCGCGTCTCTGCTTAAGTTTATCGTAAAAGTGGCCACATCTTCATTGTATTGCGAACCGTATAATTCAATATTTTTGGTTTGTTTTACAGGAACCTCCAATCCGTTCACAAACACGCTTAATATTTGTGCTTGATTTGAGCCATGTTTTTTTAGCGGAACCGCTAAAGTTACAAATTGAACTCCACCCAAATTGAATAATTTTGCTACAATCTGCACAGGTATTAATCCCGCGTTTTTACCAGGCTCGTTCATCTGATCAAATCTATATGTAACTCTCAAATCCCGCATCTCCACCTCAACCGGAGAAGTTATACCAGGTAAACCTATGGTAGCGGATTCGGGCATCATGGCTCGAGCCGTTATCGGTAGCGCAAGAACAATTGCCAATATGGCTAAAATTAAACGTTTCATATTTAATTATGATTAAGCATCATTTTTGATATTTATGCAGATAACCAGCAATTTGTAAAGTCTCTCTGTTTATTTGTTTTATGTAAAAAACGCCCTAAGGCGTTTTGTAAAATCTGTTTTAAACTTCTGGCGCAATCTCTGCCTCCGGCGGGTCAGGCCATAAATTCAGCTCGCGTATTGTTTTATCTGCCAAATCTTCAGCATCATCAATATCCAAAGATTCATCAATAATAAGATAATTGATCATTGCCGCTCGGCATTCAATTTTTGATTTAACTTCTCCTCTTTCATCGTAACACAGTTTTTTTAATTCTTCTTGCATACAAATTAATTATAACATATAAGCTTAGATTCGTAATCATATAACTCAATTGCAATAATTATTAATCTAAATCATTCATTTTATCACCTTTTCGTTTATTTGATATTTTTTAAGCACTTCCTTTAATCAAGGTAGAGCTTCAATCTCACAGCAAGAGATGTGATTTTAGAAAAATTCTCTCATTAATTATCAGCAACTTTATTCAAATAAATCACATTAGGCACCGGTATTGAAGTTATTTCAACATTTATTTTTTTATCCAAATAAGATAATCCTGTTGAACTCCCTCCATCCAAATTAATGGCCAAGGTCAATTCCTCTGGTTGCTCGGCAAGCCACTTGGCAACTTCAAACAATGACATGACTCCGCTTTCTGTAATCACTATATATGGCACACCATTTTTATCTTGAGCAAGTATCGTTCTGCGCGCGTATTTTTTTGTATCACCATCAATTAATATTTTTCCTTCAGAAAGCAAAGTAGGATAAGTTAAAAATGCGGCAGTTTCTTGTGTTGGCGTTTTTTGAAAATCAGCAGGTAAATAATGCAAGCTCAAGAGCCCGTTTTTAATTTGCGCCAATCCCGTATATCCGGATTCTTGCTTTTGAGCATTCCTTTCAGGCCAAGCAATACGCGATTCTGTTTTTTCTTGTGGTTTATAAAAACCTGTTGGGCGCATTTCTTCGTCAAAATAAGATCCGTTAATAACCAAATTAGCTCCCAATTCTTGCCTCCAAGCCATAACTGTTTTTGGAGCTTTTGGGTCATCTGCCATTCCCCACGTGAATTTATTTTTTTCCAGTTTAATAATTATTAAGCCAACCGTTCTCCCATCTTCGTATTTAATTGATCTTCTTTGCATAAAATCAGAAAGAGGAGCGGTTGAGGTTTGAATTGATTCTTGAGTTTGATTGGTTGGCGCCGGAAAATTTTTAACATTTTTTTCAGATTTAATATCGCAACCAGATCCAAAGCAAATAATAAAAATAACCGGAATAACAAAACTTAAATTCCAACAGTGTTTTAATTTTCTATATTTTTTTAGCATAAATCAGCTTTTAGCATAGCCCATTATCACAAAACATGAAATAAGCGCAATCAATTGACTGTAAGTTAAAAAAATATTAGTATGCATATACTAAAGAATAGACGTTGATTGGGTTATCCTATTCAATATAGTAATTGAATAATTATGCTAAGCATTTGTTAAATATCCAAGCAAATTTTTTTCAAAACTTTGCAAAGATAGGATATTGCTAAAGCAGTAATATAAAGATATTATCAATCACGTTTAAGTTTGTTTTTTTGGAGAGATGCCAGAGTGGTCGAATGGGCCGCACTCGAAATGCGGTGTACCGGAAACGGTACCTAGGGTTCGAATCCCTATCTCTCCGCCAAGTTTTACATTCAGCAAAATTGAAAGATGTTGCCTCGGCGCTTCGCGCCTCGGCATGGTATTTTTCCGCAATTTTGAAGGCCGGAACGAAATCCAAAAACAAAGTGCGGTCGGCAATGCGAAAGTTCGAACCAATCTTTTTGAGAAAATCCCGAATCCTTTCGGGATTTTCTTGTTGAGCGCATTTTTCGGCTTGGTTGGCTTCTTTTATGAAGTTTATGGCAAGTTCGAACCGATTATTGCTCTTTCGTCCAAAAGACGAGATTTTTTCTTCCAAATCCTTTTTTGCGAGAATGAGCTTTTGCTTTTTAGTGGCATATTCGGTTTGCGACAAACTGCCCTCCAAATGTAAATCAAGCAAGCGGTCAAGTTTTGTTTCTATTTCTACCAGCTCATCTCGCAATTTTTGGGCGAAAGAGCTTTCCGCTTGGGCGGTTTTCATTTTCTCGTTTTCAAAAAATTCTATTGAAGCGTTCGCCCAAGCGGAAGACAAAGAAACTTTTTTGATTTCCTCCTTTATTTGTGAAGTGATGATTTCTTCGCGGACATATTTTTGTTGGCAAGGATTTTTCCGTTTAGTGCAACGCAAATAGTTATGACCTTTTTGTGTTTCGGTGGTAATGAAGCAACCGCACTCGCCACAGCGGAAAAGTCCGCGATAAATATACGGCTTGAGCTTTGGCGTTTTCGGTTTGGATTTTCTCATCATCACTTCTTGAACGGAATCAAAAAGTTTCTTTGTGATAATCGGTTCGTG
>CAZLVV010000045.1:0-6247 GCA_964563385.1 uncultured Gammaproteobacteria bacterium | reverse complement strand
ACCTTAGTTACCCTTAGATGCCTAGATAGTTACCCTTAGAGGTTAACTGTACACCGAATAACATGAAAATTTATGTTATTTTGCTGGAGTAAGCGGTTTTTTGTTTTTTAATACAGCAATTATGTTTTTGGCGGCAATTTCTGACATGTCGCGACGGGCTGATTCGGTAGCGCTGGCAATATGAGGAGTTAGGATTACGTTATTATGAGCTTTTAATTCTAAATTATCGCGTAAATCGCAGTCAATTGCGGGTTCACATTCAAAAACATCTAGTCCGGCACCAGCAATACGTTTGGCTTTAAGCGCTTTAAGTAAAGCTTTTTCATGAACAATAGGACCGCGAGCTGTGTTTATTAAAAATGCGGTTGGCTTCATCAAAGCTAATTCTTTATCGGAAATTAAATGCACGGTAGAAGGAGAAAGAGGTACGTGTAACGAGATGAAATCTGCTTTTTTGAGAAGTTCGTTTAGAGTTACTTTTTTTGCTCCTAGTTCTTTTTCTAAAATTGGATTTCGGCTTGGATTTGTGTAAAGCAGTTTCATACCAAAGCCCAATACTCCTCGGCGAGCAGTCATTCCGCCAATTCTACCGGCGCCAATTATGCCTAAAGTTTTATTATAGACATCTGAACCTGTTAGTAAGGTTGGAGACCATCCTTTGTATTGACCTCGTTTAGCGAAATGATCGGCTTCTGGAATACGACGAGTTAAGGCTAACATGAGAGCAAATGTATGTTCAGCAACTGATTCATTAACTTTGTCGCTTGGTGTATTGGTTACAATGATGTTGTGTTTTTTGGCAGCTTCCAGATCTATATTATCAAAACCCACGGCAAAATTGGCTACGATTTTTAGATTTTTTCCGGCAGATATAAAAACTTCTTCGTTTATCTTGTCTGTTAATAAAGATAAAATAGCATCGCATCCTCTAACGCTTTTTAGAAGTTTGGCGCGAGGAATGATTTCGTCTTTAGGATAAATAGTTACAGAATAACCGGCTTTTTTAAGCATGTTAATGCCGGATTCGTGTATTTTACGTGTTATAAAAATTTTCATAATAGATTTTTATAAAAAATAAATTTAATTTATCGTTTAATATGTTTACGATTTTTCTTTTTGACTTGTTTGTTATCTAGCATAACAGCGTGTGCGGCTATCCAACGAAAGGGAGGAAGTAAAAAATTGATTACCAAAAGTAAGATTACAAGTTGAGTCATTAATCGCGCATCAGGAAAAAATTTATTTGCAATATAAAGAGAAAGTGTATTATTAAGATAAACTATGCAGAGAGCGATTGTCGCTTTTTCAGCATGAGATCTCCAATAGCTCATAAAGTAGGTTATAGCGACCAATGCTGACATATAAATGAGCATTACCGCAACTAATCCGGCATCACGGAAGCTTAAAGTAATCATTCCTTCGGAACCTACTGTGTCGGCGACAATGGTGGCTATTAAAATTCCAAAAGCTATAATTGAGATTTCGCGCCACCAAAAATCGTATTTAACAACGAATTTAGGACGTTTTTGTTTTACATAAGTAGCGACAATAAATGGCAATACTATGGTAATAAATAAATTAGTGAATAATGATACAACTGGCACTGGAACAATTCTGCCAATAGCTATCCAAAAAACAAATGGGATTGTAAGTGGAGCTAAAAGAGATGTTGTGGCTGTAATGACTAAGGCTAAAGTTGTCTTGCCGCCAAATAAATCGGCGATAAGGGCGATTGTCATGCCTGTGGGCATGGCTCCGATAATTAAGAATGCCATAGCCCAATCAGGAGCGTATAACGTTAAAGGTAGCCACATTAGCAACGGCAAGAAAATTAACATGGAGCTATTAACCAGAGCTAGCATTTTCCAATCTTTAATATAGATAATTATTTCTTTAAGCTCTAAACGTAAGCTGGAGCAAAAAAAGATTAAGATTAATAATTGAGTAGTATAAGGAGATAGGGGCTTGAATATTGCAGGAAATAGTAAACCAAGAACTATGCCTAAAAGGACAACCATGATTTGGTTTTCGGCAAAGAGCTGTTTTAATTTCGTGAATAATTTCATAGATTAATTTTTTTTATTTTACAGCGCTTGATTTGTTTAACGGAAGGAAATGAATTTAGAATGCCGTTTTTAGCGCCCATGGTTGTTATTACGCCTATGCTGTTTAATGATCCGGTGCAAAGAGCGGTATGCATGTCTTTATATTTAATGTATGAGGCCGTGAAACCGCTTCCAAATGCATCGCCAGCACCAGTGGTATTGATACGTTTTCCGGGTATGGCAGAGACATGATAAGCGGATTGAGTATTACGATCGTAAGCGAAAGCCCCATTGGAGCCATCTGTAATAATTAGGGTTTGTTTAGGCAGTTCTCCTAAAGTTTTGATAATATCCTCCAAATGACGCGGAGGCTTTTGAGTTAAGAGAGAAGCCTCTTCACGATTTAAAAATAATAAGTTAGTTAATTTAATATATTTTTTAAGTTTATTTAATCCAAATTGAAGCTCGTTATTGCCTGGATTCCAAGCAATTTTGAAATATTTTTCTTTTTGAAGTTTGAAAATATTTTGTAATTGTTTGAGATTACCACCTAGAGATGTTAGATATATCCAAGCTGGATTAAGTGTATTCCAATTAATTTCTTGAGTGTTGATAAAGTTGGAAGCTCCACGGTAAACAAGAATACTGCGATGCCCAGAACCAGAAAGAAGGATTACGGAGTAACTTGTTTGACGCTCTGGATCAATTTGAATGTATTTAGTTGATATGCGATTATCTTTTAAGGCTTTTTTAATAGCTTCGCCGTTATCGTCGTTGCCAACACGACAAAGGCAAGCAGTTTTATAACCTAATTGACTGAATGTTACTGCGGCGTTTGTGGCTCCACCTCCGGTTTCTAAATAAATATCGTCTATTGGGATTTTTGCTCCCATGGGAAAGCAAGCGTCAAAACCAGCTGGAGCTTGAGCATCGGTTTTACGTTCGAAATGTTTGCTTTTGATAAAAACGTCGCGCGTACCAGCGCCGATGGTTAATACATCTAATTCTCTAAAGAAGAACATGCAATTATTATAACATAATAAAATGTGAATTCCGAATTATGAATTATAAATTTGGAATTTTAAATTTATGCACTCAGTGATGAGAATATTGTGAGCTTAGACAATTTGGCTTGTGACTAATGACTAGGGATTAGTTTTTTGCATGTAAATACAAAAGCTGGAGGAATGTTCCAAGGTGTGAAAGAGGTTTTTAAATTGCCAAAGATTTGAATTAGTTCTTTACGCGTGTAAATTGAATATTGAAACATGATGAATTCTCCATTTGGTTTTAAATGTTGTTTAATAAGCTTAAAAATTTGTTGGCGATTTTTTGAATTCATTGTGGCAAATGGTATGCCAGAAATAATCACATCATAATGATTATTTTGTTCTAGTACGAATCGCATGTCTTGCGTAATAATATTAATATCAGGAAATTTTCTTTGACAGATTTGGGACAACTCTTCATCTAATTCGACACATGTTAGTTGATTGTGATTATTTAATTTAGGAATAATATGAGCTGTTAATGCTCCTGATCCACAGCCTAGCTCCAAAACTTGCGCGTCAAGATTGATATTGCGTGTCATAAGCTTGCCCAAACTGTTTGAGCTAGGGGCTATAGAACCGATTTGTCGAGGAGATCGGAAAAATTTAATAAGCCAATTCATGAATAGATGATACAGGTGGATGAAAAAGAGGACAAGAGAGTTGCTTTGAAATTAAAATTATAAATTATGAGTTTAGATATTAGATGTTGGTTATCAAATAATGGTTTTAGCACTTTTGATTAATGGCTTTATTGCTAACTTGAGCTTGTTTAGAAGGTGGTTTATACTAATTTTATATGAAAAAAAGATATATTGGACTATTAGTTTTAATCGTTGGACTATTATTTGGAATTAAGCCAGGATTGATGCAAGATGTGGCATTGGACGATGAATCTTTAAGCGATCAAAAAATACTAGCGTTTGACGTTACGGCAACTTTAACCGAAGATCGTAGATTGACTATAAAAGAGACAATTAAATATGATTTTGCAGATTCGGTGAAACATGGGATTTTTCGTTATATACCGGAATCGTATACTCGCGATGGAATGCGATATAAATTGAATTATAAACTGCGAAAGATTACCCGTAATGGTAAAGAAGAAATTTATCAAAAAAGTCATGACGGTAATTTTTGGATATTGAAAATTGGCGATCCTAATGTTGAAATTACGGGTGAACAAGTTTATGAAATAGAATATGAAACAAATAAGGCCATCAATTTTTTTGAAGGACATACGGAATTATATTGGAATGTTACTGGAAATGAATGGCCAATAGCTATTGAAACCGCTTCGTTTAAGCTAATTTCTCCGTTAGGAAGCGAAATTGAGAAATTGGGATCTGTTTGTTATACCGGAATATCTGGATCCATTGAAGAATCTTGTGAATTAAAGCCAGTGGAAAATGCGATTTTTATTGGAACTTCAAGAACTTTAAAAGCTAGAGAGGGATTTAGCGTTATTTTTGCTTTTCCTTTTGGGATTATTAAACAACCCACAAGAAGTGAATTATTTTTTGAAGTTTTACGCGATAATTGGATCATGTTAGCTCCACTCTTGGCTTTGATAATTATGTTTTATATTTGGTGGACGCGTGGGAAAGATCCGATCCCGGAAACAGTAATCCCTCAATATGAAATACCTGTCGGAATGTCGCCTATTGTTTTAGCGGGTTCGTTGGGCTATGGGGCGATTCCGCAACGTGGGATAACCGCTTCAATAATTGAAATGGCTAGACGTGGATATTTGCATATAGAATATGGAATAGAGAAAAAATTATTTGGTGAAAAACAAACTTATACTTTTATTAAAAAAGAAAAACCATTATCATCAACAGAAAAATGGAATGATATTTTATGGAATGGATTGTTTAAGGGGGGGAGTAGAGAAAAAACAGTTTTTGCTGATTTACAAAAAGATCAGTTTTATAAAGATGTAGCAAAAGCTACAATCGAAGCTCAAAAAGAATTGAAGAATTTAGGAATATTTGATGCTAATCCTTATAATATTAGGATATTGTATATTGTAGCTGCCTTTGTTTTAGCGATAATTGTGGGAATAGTCGGTTTGGATGCTCCTATTGGCTTTGCATCGGGATTTGCAACTTTTATCATTATTGCCGTATTTGGTTGGTTTATGCCTAGACGAACAAAAGTTGGAACATCTTTGGTGGCGCAAGTTAAAGGATTCAAATGGTTTTTAAGTGTTACAGAAGAAGAGCGATTGAAATTTCATAATGCACCTATAAAAACTCCTCAACAATTTATGGAGTTTTTACCGGTCGCTATCGCTTTGGGAGTAGAGAAGGCTTGGGCTGAACAATTTAAGGATTTGCATATTGAACCTCCTGAATGGGCGGAGGGAAATATTCACGATTTTACTCCGATTTTATTAGCTGATTCTATATCACAAATGAACACAGATTCATCGGCTTCGATTTATTCTCCGCCATCGCAAGCGGGTAGTGGTAACTCGGGGTTTTCTTCAGGTGGAGGATATTCGGGTGGTGGATTTGGAGGCGGTGGAGGAGGTAGTTGGTAAATAAAAAACCTCGAAATGGAGATATCGAGGATTTAAGTTTTTTGTAAAATCTCTATGATTATAATATATTTTTTGGTTAAAGAAAATTTGATGAAGATGATATTGGAACCAATAGAGATTTTTTTTCACAAAGACAGGTTGGAATAACAGGACAAGGTTCGAATACTCCGGTTAAAATATTTTTGTTTTGTCCAATATTTATAAAGCAACGTGTTTTTGGCGCGTTGTTTTCATAGCTGAATAATTGTAAAGCTATTAGGTAGATCAGTGGGGCAATTGCTAGCAAAAAGATGAGGAAAATCGTCAAATTTTTCCAATCTTGTTTTTTCACTTATACTCCCTTTCTTTGATTGTTGAAGGTGGAATGACTTTTTGTTTATAGTATAAGCTACGAACTTGTAATTACGTTTTATTTTTTATTTTATCCTTGAAATAAAATATAATTTATTTGTAATTAGTGTAATAATAGGAAAGTTTGTTGGTTGTTTTTCTTTAGATTATTTTTTAAGTTTTTGAAGTGTTTAATGTAGCATAAAATAAAAATTTTGCCAAGAGTTTGTACAGTTAACCTCTAAGGGTAACTATCTAGGCATCTAAGGGTAACTAAG
>CAZLVV010000044.1:0-8274 GCA_964563385.1 uncultured Gammaproteobacteria bacterium | reverse complement strand
ATGAAGCGTCGGAACCAAAACCAAAAATTTTCCTTTCCATTTTTTGCCCGCTCCCCCCACACCCCCGTCGAAAGAGGAATTGTAAGGAAATTTTTGGTTTTGGGATTGCGAGCGGAGCGAGCGTGCGAGGCGCAATTATCATTCGTCAAAATCCTGCGGATTTTGCCCGAAATAGTTTCGAACTTCGTCCAATACACACCGCCATTAAAAAAGTAGCAGAATGTTTCACAACGACTGCTACTTTTTTGTTTACTCCTCAAACCTAATACTTTGAATAATTTGTTTTGCCTCGTCAGGGAGGTTGTCATATTCGGTTTGACCTAGATGAATGTCCATAACTTTACCCCCTCCTACAATGATTTGGTGGCTTGTAATAGATGTTCCATCTGGGAGTTCGTCTGTGCCGCTTATTTCATACGCTTCGTATCCATCGATTTCTATTGTTTTAAGGATAGTGGATTTAATATCTTCTTTTTCGAGATTATATTGGCAGGAAATGTAAAGAGTTCTAGAGTCTGGTCCGATTGGACTGCCACTGTCTGAAGTTTGGTTTTGATCTTGATTCTCAGTTAACCACTTTTCATTCGTACTTTCATCTTCAGGACTTAGAATTTTTGATTCTCCAAGAATGCCATGCACAAGCCAATCTTTAGGAATTTCAAAAGTGAAATGACAAAATGAATTTTTTATCATTTTTTTATTATTAGTTTCTAAAAGTTCGTTATAGGGTGCGACAATAATCGATGAATTTGTTGAAGTTATAGATGCTGGCGGTTCATATACTGATGGATTAGAGTTAGTATTCTTTAATTGTTTCCACATAATAATGCTTAACGTGGTTGCGATAAGTATTAAAATGCTTAATATTACTACGAGTCGTTTTTGAAATAGGGTCATACTTATTAAGAAGAGTATAAAAAGCTTAGCCAACTGTCAATGTTGTTCAGAAGGCAATTATTTTTCTTGTAATAGTTTTTTTCGGTGCTATGCTCTGGGCGCCTGAGATAGTCTTGGGTATGATTTCTCACAGCGCACCGCTTGTGAAGATCATACGAGAGGAATGTTCTGCACACAAGGAGGTCTCACATGGGACACACGACAAGAGCTTTGGTTCTGTTTCTGTTGACTCTCGCGGTAGGATGCGGAGACAGTCGAAGGTTGGATAACGAAAAGGTTGAAACAGCGTCGTCCAAGCTTACGACGCTCAGCGACCTAACATACCCGATGTCCTCAATGACGTCATGGACTGACGCGAATTACGGTGCTTGTGGTTCGTCGGGTGGTTATTTTTCAGGCAAGTGTCATGTCGGAGCCGACATCATGGCTTCATATGGCACGCCGGTATACGCGATTACTTCAGGAACCCTTGTCGCCAAGAGCGCTACACAGGATGTAAGTAGCAATTGCAGGTCCTCGGGTTGGGGTTATGATTACGGGGTGAGCAATACATGCAATATGGGGCTTCTCGTTCAGCACTATGATGCAAGTGGGCAGCCTTTTGTCTCGGTGTATGGGCATCTGCGGTATGATCCGAATCTTACGGTCGGTACGACCTATACCGCAGGGCAACAGATTGGCGTCATCGGACGTTGGTATAATACGTGGGATCAGCCAAAGTCTAGCGATCATTTACACTGGGGAATATACCCAGGTGCTAAAGCTGACATGCCCTTATCGGGCTTTGGAATGATGCCGTGCTCTAGTTCTCAACCTCCTCAAAGCACTTTTCCAGCAGGCTGTAGCAATAACGGATTCGTGGCGCCAGGAACCTTCATCACGGATCATTTTCCTTCAGCAGCGCCGATACCCTACTCTCATAGTGATCCTCCGACAATCTGCGCCAATCAGCCCACTCCAGATGGCTTTTGGTACTACAGTTGCTTAGAGCAGAGCCTCTTTGAGGAGGGGGAGCCTATCTGGGTCTTACTGCGGCTGTACGACGTCACGGTCAGTCACCAGTTCAGGGTTAAAGCCTACAAGGACGACGTTCATCAATGGGACTGGACAACCGACATGATAAACGTGTCGGGTACATGGCAGTACAGCCATTTCTGGCCGGCGCTTTACAATGCCACACCGGGCAAGTGGAGGTTTGACTTGTTCGTTGTTCCTCAAGGTGAGTCGGAGATCTATGTTGATAACGTCAGTGTTCGAGTCTTTCCTTGGGGAACTCTGTACGGGCAAGGAGGTGGGACTTTGATGTTCGAATACCCAGGCTCGTATTACACTTACGACGGCAATGCTTATACGTGTGCCGCTCCGATTGAAGGGGGTCAGTCTACGAACTGGGTCTATACCTGCGGCCTCCCTCGTGCGACATTCGAGCGGGGTGAGAAGGTGAATGCTCTCGTGCGTCTTGATGACGTCCATGCGAATTTCCGCATCTCGACAGATGTGTACAAGGACAGCGTCTATCAATGGACTTCTTCCACTGGATGGAACGACGTTGGTCAGTGGGGTTGGTCATGGTACTACTACCCGATGACTATGGAGACCGGCCAGACTGGTAACTGGGAATTTCGTGTATCCGTGGACGAGGGGTTTGGCTACGAACTGCTTGATACCCTGTACTTCACAGTCACTCCAAATAGCGTCCCGTTTCAGTATGGCGGTCTCGTGATCTGTAAGGGTCCTGTGACGGGCGGCGCTGAGACGAACTGGGTATATACGTGCCAGAATGACACGGATACCTTCAACATCTACGATCCTGCTATAGGAATGGTACGAATTGACAATGTCACTTCCGATTTTCGGTGGCAGGTCGTGATTTACGCGAATGACGTGTATCAGTGGACATATACTACGGACTGGAACGACGTAGGCGAGTGGGGTTGGGATAAGGCCTTCTTTCGGCAGAATACCGGCTCCGTTTGGCTCTCTGGTTCGTGGGAGTACAAATTCTACATAGATACTGGGAGTGGATTCCAGTACGTGGATTCAGCGTACTTCACGGTAAACTGAACTTTCGTTAAAATCGCGACTCACCGTCGCGGAACTCATATGCACTGTCAGGAGAGTCGTTCTTAGGCAGTGCATTTTTTATTTTTTAGATGAAGATTAGATATGAAAAGATATCCGACTAATTAAAATTGATAAACACAAAAACCCACCTTTATGCGATGGGCTTTGTATACCCTTAAAAAACCGATTGACGCTCCTGGGACTGATTAAGTGTTAGTTAATGATTTTAAATGACTAGTTATGGTTGTTTGTTTTATAATTGGCTTTCTTTGATTTTATTGGGTTTTTAGATTGATTTTGCTTAATACCGCGGAAAAACAAATGGCTAATTATAATTTTCGAATCTCTCTCTGCCATTCGACCGCTTCGCTTGCTATGGCTACGCTATGGAAAGTGAAGGGCGGCGAATGTCTTCCACGAAACGAAGTGCAGTCGAAAGACTCATTTACCTTTCGATCCGGACATTTGCTTATGAATGGATGGTTTGTATGCATCCTTCATTTTTTAGTGTTATCTTGATGCAAACAGATGTTGATAACTTTTTACTTTAGTTAAGTAAAAAAAATGTTATAATTAAGTAAATATGTTGAATAAACATTTAAGCAAATTTTTGAGTTTGGTTGTTTTGATTGGCGGAATGTTATATTTGCCAAATGTCGTAAACGCGGCGCCTTCAACAATTGTGGGTTTTGAGATGAATGGCTTAGCTGGCAATGAAGCAACTTTTGATGCGACTACAAATGATGTTAATTTACAAACCGTGACCATTTCTCGAGGGGCGGGCATTTCTCCTAGCGCTTTGGGTAATGCCTTTTCGTCGACTGGTTTTGTTCTTTTTGGCACAAAAGCTGATGCTATTGCGCAAAATGAATATTTTCAAGTGGTTTTGGAACCAAAAAATAATCATAGATTATTTTTAAATACATTAAAATATAACATCAGGCGCAGTGGCACTGGCCCTAATACTTTTCAATGGCAGTATAGTTTTGATGATTTTGCCACGGCTGGTGTTGATGTGGGGGCTGAAGGATCATATACGGGCACGGCCGGTAATGGCGTGACCATGCCAGCTATAGATTTGTCGGTCGTGCCGGCTTTGCAAAATATTCCTAGTGGCACTAAGGTAACTTTTAGATTATATGCTTGGGGAGCTTCGGGAGCTGGAGGCACTTTTGCTATCGGTCGTTTGGCTGGTGATGATTTGGCTTTTGTGGGCGAATTATTGCCTAATGAACTGGCTTCTTTTGAATTTGCTGGTCAAAATGGCGATCAAACAACTTCCACGGCCACTGCGCAAGCTTTAAATCTTAAGCCAGTTATTTTGAGCAGAGGCTCTGGTATTTCGCCATCCTTTTTGCTGAATGCTTTTTCTAGTAAAAATTATACTGTTTATGGAACTAAATCAGATGCTATAAATAACAATGATTATACGGAATTAATTTTTGAAGCAGATGATTTTTATAGATTGAATTTTGATGATTTGCATTTTAACGCTAGGCGTAGCCCTACTGGTCCGGTTTCGTATCAATGGCAATATAGTTTGGATGATTTTGCTACGGCTGGTGTGGATTTAGGAGCCGAAGGTTTTTATAATGGAGAAGCGGATGCTGGTGTGGCCATGCCTTCGATCAATCTTTCCGGAGTACCGGCTTTGCAAAAAGTTAAAAAAGTTACTTTTAGGTTATACGCATGGGGAGCTACTACCACAAACGGAACTTTTGCGTTTGGTCGCTTGGCTGGTGATGATTTGGTTTTTACGGGCACTGTAACACCTAATAAAATTGTGGCTTTCGATCCGGTTAGCGAAAATGGAGATCAGGTTACTTTTGATGCCACTACTTTGGATGCTAATCTGCAAAATTCGTGGTTGTCTCGTGGAGCTGGTATTATCCCATCATTTTTATTGCGAGCTTTTTCTTCCACTGATTTTGTAGTGGGCGGTGATAAAACTGATGCCATAAGCAATGATGAATATATTGAATTTCAGATAGAGAGCAATCCGGGTTATGAAGTTTTTTTAGGTTTTTTGGATTCTAATTTGCGCCGAAGTGGCACAGGGCCTAATGCTTATCAATGGCAATATAGCTTGGATAATTTTGCTACACCTGGAGTTGATTTGGGCGCTCAATTTGCTTATTTAACATCTGAAAATGATGGAACGGTTCGGCCTCGTGTGAATATGTCAGCTTTGCCTGCTTTGCAAAACATTCAACCCGGCAATCCTGTTACTTTTAGATTATATGCTTGGGGGGCTTCGGGCGCTGCGGGCACTTTTGCTATTGGTCGTTTGGATGGTGATGATTTGGCGATCGTCGGAGAAGTAAAATTAAAAACGTATAATGTAAATTATTTGGCAGGTGCTGGAGGTTCTATAACCGGTAACACGACTCAAATAGTTAATCATGGAGCTAGTAGCACGGCGGTGACAGCTGTGCCAAATGCTGGATATCATTTTGTTAAGTGGTCGGATGATTCAACAGACAATCCAAGAATTGACGGGAATGTTACATCAAATATTACTGTTACAGCTGAATTTGCTATTAATACATATACATTAACTTATATTGCCGGCGTGAATGGTTCTTTAACCGGAACTTTAATACAAACTGTAAATCATGGTATGGATGGAGCGCCTGTTACGGCGGTACCGGATGCTGATTATGTGTTTACGGATTGGAGTGATTCTTTGACCAATAATCCTAGAGTTGATACGAATGTAACTGCGGATATTACGGTTACTGCTAATTTCGCGCCAAAGCCAGCAATAACTGCCATGAATCGGGGAGGAGGAGGGTTTAATCCTCCAAAAGGAATTGGTAGTGGCAAATTGGATAAAATAGTTGATATGAATGCGGTAAAAGAAGTGGGTTTGATAGATCAATATGGTATTAATTTACTATCTTATATAGGATCGCAAGCATTGTTTGATATTCAAATAAATAACGATTCTACTCTGAAAAGATACGCGCTAAAAATTGTGGATCTTGATTTATATAGAAACATAGTTACTTTTGAAGCTGGATCTGACTCGCAAATTTTTTCATTACAAGAAAATGAAATTGTAAATGTTGATTTAAATAATGATGGAGCGCTAGATATTTCGATTCAATTTATGGGTGTGTATATAAATAGAGCGGAATTAACAATTAAATCACTTGTTGGCAATTATTCTGTCAATAATCAACAAGATGTGTTTGTAGAGCAAAAGGATAATAATGATACCTCAAAAGTTACTAATGAGTTTCTTTTTAGAAAAAATTTGGGAACCGGAATGATTGATCCGGACGTTAAAGAGTTGCAAAAGTTTTTAAATAATAATGGGTTTGTGATTGTGGATACTGGGCCTGGTTCTCTGGGGCAAGAAACTGATAAGTTTGGCGCATTTACAAGAAATGCGCTCATCAAATATCAAATAGCCAATGAGATACATCCGGCTTTGGGATATTTTGGTGCGGATACAAGAGAAGTGGTGAATCGTCAATTAAGAGGCGGTAATGCTGTTGGAAACGCCCCGAGTCGTTTATTGGGTAGGATTTTACTACAAGTGCAAAATCATGGTGAGGCTTGGTATGTAAGAAAAAGCGATGCCAAAAGATATTATATGTCTGATGGTCAATCAGCATATGAAATGATGCGATCTTTTGGTCTTGGGATATCTGATGAAGACTTGGCAAAAATTCCGAAAGCGCAAAATGTTGCTGAGCTTAATCAATCGTCTTCGGTTTGCGATAAAAACAGCATAGCTAATCGATTAAAAGGGGATATTTTATTGCAAGTTCAACAGCATGGTGAAGCTTGGTATGTTGATCCTGTAAAATGTCGCGCTATTTATCTTAAAGATGGTGATTCGGCTTATGAAATAATGAGATTGTTGGGATTGGGAATTACAAATGCGGATTTGGAAAAAATAACTGCTGTAAAATAAATAATAAAATTGATTAAAAATAATCTTGCTTAATAATTAAAGAAATTGTTTATTCTTGTTAAGATTGTTAGAATTTTTTAATTTTAAAATCGCCTTAAGGCGATTTTATGTGGCGCAACCGAGACGATTTGAACGTCTGACCTCTTCCTTCGCAGGGAAGCGCTCTATCCAGCTGAGCTACGGCTGCAAATAATTAATATTTAGCGTGTAGTATGTAATAATGGAATTACACGCATTTTGATTAAAAATACAAAATTCTTATATTCTAAGAAGCCGCCCTACAATATCAGAAATATGCTCTTCGCGCAACTCTAGGTTTTCGGGCACGTATTTTTTGAGATGATTGCGAATGGCTATGGGGTCTTCATCTTCTAAAAATAGCTTAATTCTGGGTTTAAAGCTGATTTTTCGCTCTAAATACAGTACTTTTGTTAATGGTGGATGGTAAATTATGGCGAAATGGTCGAATTTATCAAATTCCACAAATTCGCCGTTGACTACTACGCCGTTATGCCCAATTTGTACGAGGATTTTTTGCGGTTTTTGATTATCAGTTAAAATTAGAATAACGGCACAAATCAAGATTATTAACGCAAAAAGATAATTTTGAGCTATCACGCCGTATAATACGCTAGCTAAAGCTATAAGACTAACTATTAAATACCATTTTGAAGTACGTTCACGTACTTCGTGTTCCGGCATTTCCCAAACAAAAACATCTTGCGAATTAGCGATTTCTCGCAGTGACTCGGGTGTGTAGGCCATACTTATCAAGTATAGCATATTATTTATTTAATTGTAATTGGTTAAAGTGTTATAGTGTAATAATAGAATTGTAAATTAGACAAAAATTGATAAATATACTAAACTTACGGACAATTATTGATTGTTGCGTTATGGAGAGGTGGCTGAGTGGTCTAAGGCAACGGACTTGAAATCCGTCGTATTCGCAAGGGTACCGAGGGTTCGAATCCCTCCCTCTCCGCCAAGTTTTACATTTAATGAAATTGAAAGACGTTGCCTCGATGTTTTGTATCGAGGTGATTTTTTATAATTTTATAGAAAAGTGAAACTTGGCGGTGTTTTTTGGGTGAAGTTCGAATATTTTTTGAAAAAATTCGAACTGATTTCGTCAAAATTTGTAGGGCGGGCGGAATTTCCCTAGATATCCCTCTTATCTGCTCACAAAAGCGACCCCTTCGGATTGGAAAACTGCCAAAGAACCTGAAAAAATATCGGCTCGAACTTCATTTTGGGCCAAAAGCGGGCTTCCCTCATTTTTAATTTGATTGATCCCAATATATTTGTTATCATATTTATGAAGGGTTAAATAAGCACCCATACTAATACTATCATACTTAGGAAACTATGAAAAGTCAAAACAATAA
>CAZLVV010000043.1:0-8844 GCA_964563385.1 uncultured Gammaproteobacteria bacterium | reverse complement strand
AATTCTTAACCCAAGAATACTCCAAAGAGTGCCATATGTGGTGGACGCGTACATGATATTGTAAATTTCAAGTATTACGATTATTATTAATTATGTTATAATTATAAATAATGATGACATCAAATCCATTTATTCGTCCACTGCCAAAAACAGCACCTAGCTCATCTAGCTCACCTGTGGCGTCGCCTTCCCCTTCACTTCCCAAAATCTCCCGCGGAATGGATGGCAGTGAACGCGCTAAAAATATTCAAACCATAGCAAACGATATTCAAGCTCGTGTTTCTCGCGTTGAGCATTTGCGTGTCATATCTGAAAAGATGCGTCATGCGGTTAAAAATACACCACAAAAAAAATCTTCGCGGATAGATTTTCTAGCCAGTTTATTAAATCAAGATTTTTAGCAATATGTATCAACCCGAATCTCCTAAGCCCGCACAAGAATCGCAATTACCGCAAGAACTCATCACTATGTGCGATCAAGCGATAATCAACATCAAATCAGCGTTGACAAATTTTGAATCAGTGCTTGATTCAATGGATAAGTCGGGAGTTAATGATAATAATCGTACCGCTTATATGAGAATCATGTTAGCCATGCAAGAGCTCGCTAAGCACAAAAAAATTATTGAATCTTATATTCATTAAACAGTATAAACAATATAAAATTGCAATAATTTTATGCTGGTTTTTCTTTTCCGTGAGGAATAATTATTTTTAACAATTCTCCGAACAATAAAGGTAAAGCTCCTATAATTGCAACACCTAACAAGACCCATAATGGTATTGCTTCAAATCCAAATTTATTGTTAACGAATGGAAAGTATATCAAAAGCAATAATCCAATAATAACGCTAGAATAAACGAACAAGAAAATTTTATTTTTGAAAAAATTTCTGATTTGTTCGAATAAATTTTTCTTACTCCCAACTGTTAATGCTAGTAATAGATTTATCCATGCCATTAAGCTGAAGGCCACTGTGCGCGCTTGAGGATGAGAGCATCCTTGGTTCAAGGCTATTTTATATATCACAAATATAAGTGTAAAAATCAAAATTCCAATCAAACAAACGCGAGTCAATTGGCGCAAAGATATTAATGGTTTTTGTTGATTGCGTGGTTTTCGTCTCATAATATCTTTTTCTGCTGGAATTCCTTCAAATACCAATGAACAGATCGGATCAATAATTAACTCCAATAAAACAATATTTATCGGAGTAAGTAAAATCGGCAAACCCGAAAGTGGAATCAATAATGCCGTTAAAATAATGTAGATATGTACAACAAAAATAAAGCTTATCGCTTTTTGAATATTATCGAATATTCGTCTTCCGTCTTTCACTGCTTGCATTATCGTAATCAATCTATCATCAAGTAGTATGATATCTGCAACCTCTCTGGCAACGTTAGTGCCTTTTTCTCCCATGGCAATTCCTATATCCGCATTTTTTAATGAAGGAGCATCATTGACGCCATCTCCGATCATTGCCGTAACTTCACCCCTATTTTTCAGCGCTGTGATAATTTTTAGTTTTTGTTCGGGATTAATTCGAGCAAAAACATAAACCGTTTCCATGGCTTTGATTAAATCGCTTTCTGTCATACAATCCACTTTTGTGCCAGTAATCACGTCTTGGTTAGTCGTAATCCCAACAGCTTTTGCTATATGCAAAGCTGTTTGCGGATGATCTCCGGTTATCATGCGCACTCTTATTCCGGCTTGGCGAGCCAAAGCTACCGCTTTTTTAGCATCCGTTCTCGGCGGATCTCTAAATCCAAGCAAAGAAACAAATTCCAAATCTTTAATTTTATCAAGATTTTGGGGCAAGTTTTTATCTTTGATTATTTTTTTAGCGGTAGCTAAAATTCTCAATCCTTTACTTGCCATAACATCAATCATTTCGATAAGTTGATTTTTTTGCTGTCTTGTTAACGAGCATTTTTCCAGCACATCTTCTGCAGATCCTTTAACTATAAGATGATTTTCTCCTTGTATTTTCCATACTTGCCCCATGTATTTTAATTTATGATTAAAGCCATATTCACGATCTAAAGTTATTTTTGAAAAAATATTTTTTGGAATTAGTCCAATTTTTTTACTTGCTTCATGAATCGAAATGTCCATTGAATCAAATGGATTTATTTGACTTGCAAGTAGTGCGGTTTTTAATGAAGATATTAAAATATTTTTGTAAGCTTTTATTTCGTCAATTAAAATCAAATTTCCTTTTGTGTATATCTCTTCAAGTTTCATTCTATTTTCAGTTAAAGTTCCTGTTTTGTCGGTACAAATAGTCGTTACATGACCCAAAGTTTCAACAGCATTGATCTTTCTTACTAAAGTTTGTTTTTTTGTAAGTCTGTAAGCTCCTAGAGTGGCAAAAATCGTTAACACGACAGGTATTTCCTCGGGAATAACGGAAATTGCCAAAGTTAATCCTTTTAGCAAGCTATTTATAATATCATTATCTAAATTGTAAATGATTATGATCAATAATAAACAAGCCAGTCCTCCCACAATACCGAATATTTTAACCATTTGTTTAGTTTGTTTTTGTAGTGGAGTGGGAGTTTCTTCTATTTTCGCTAAAGATGTTCCGATTTTTCCATATTGAGTCATTATGCCAACCGCCGTTACTTCAATCACAGCTTGGCCAGAAATAACTAATGTGCCCGCCAATACACGACAATCATTTTTACTACATTTATTCGTTTCACTCTGTTTATAGATTATTCCGCTTTCTCCTGTTAACAATGATTCATCAACTGTAAAATTGGAATCCGCTTTAATCACGCCGTCGCCCGCTATTCTATCTCCTTCTTGAGCAACTAAATAATCGCCACAAACCAGATCATCGCTAGGGATGGTTTTTATTTTTCCTTGACGGATAACTTTTATTTTTGGCGTTGAAAGTTCTTTTAATGTTTCCAGGGCTTTATCTGTTTTACGCGCTTGATAAAGGTCTATCCCTATTACAAGTATTACTCCTATTATCATTAATCCACTATCCCATATGTTTCCTATAATCAAATATAAAACCGAAACGATTATTAATAATAATAACATTGGTTCATCAATAATTTTGCGAAAATAAAATAATGCGCTTTGACGCTCTTTTTCATAAAGTTTGTTCGATCCGTATTTATCTCTGTTGTGCTTGGCTTGCGTTTCTGTTAATCCAGTAAATTTTTCAAAAGCTATGGGCATGTTTTTATTTTATCAATAATTCGGATTCAAGTCTAAATTTATTAAAATCTATTCGGATGATAAGCGCGAAATTAAAATTTCCATTTTTAATATTCATTTCAATTGATATATAATTAAGCCATGTATAAAAAATGGTACACAGTCCTTGCACAGTCTTATATTGTTATAATGATTATTTCTTTGGCTATTGGGCTTTTTTTACCATGGTCAAAATATTTTACTCCTTGGACAACTTTGATTTTGCAGATAATTTTTTTTATTTCCGGACTTAAGATGCGGCCAGAACTGGTTTTGGACGGTTTTAAAGATTGGAAATATCTTATTTCTGTAAATTTTTACAAGATGATATTATTGCCGGCTTTCGTTTGGCTTCTTACAATGTTTTTACCTCAAGATTTGAGTTTTGCTTTATTTTTATTAGCAACCATGCCTGCTGGCATGACAGCGCCGTTACTTGTTGAGGTGGCAAATGGCAAGCAATCAACAGCCATGATCGTTGTTGTTACCACCTCTTTATTAGCCCCTTTTACTATTCCTTTATTGATTAAGTTGTTTTACGGCGCTTCAGTCACAGTAGATTTTACGGATATGTTCATTAAACTTGTGGCTGTTATTTTTATTCCTTTATTATTAGCTTTATGCGCGCGTCGTCTTTTTCCCAATACCGTGGCTCTTATCAATCCAAAAACCAAACCCATATCACTTTATCTTTTAGGCTTATTAATTATCGCCGTAATTTCCGCGCAATCTGAAAATATTTACAATTTATCGCATAATTGGTGGAGTCTAGTAATTTTTCTCTGTGGTTTATTGTTATTTATATTAATGATGCATTTTACCAGTTATTATAGTTTTTGGTGGAAAAATCATAAAGAAAAAAATACAACATCAATAACTCTCACATACATGAACTTTGTGTTGGCCATATATTTAGCAGATAAGTTTTTTCCCAAGCCAGAAATTTTATTGCCTCTTGTTATAATTATTGTGCCTTGGGCCACATTTTTACCAGCTTGGCAAAAAATATCAATTAAGCTTGATCGTTGCTCAAGATCAAAATCCGGTCGGTTACGCCGATCGTAATTTTCAACTAATTAAGTCCGCTTATTAATTCAAATTAAATCCATTATCAATTATTTATTTCTTTCAAAGCTTCAAAAGCCAAAAGATCTGATAATGATAAACTCAAAATATTGTTTTTAATTTTCTCTCCCAATAAATCTTTTTTATAGTTCAAAGAATTTATAAGGTTTTGATGGTTAACACCGCTATTGGTTGCATGACTTGTAGCTATCCATTCTGCCGGCCAGTTTGTTTTTGACAACTTGATCAATTCTGGAACCGCATCTGAGCTTAAATCTTGTTCCAGATATTTAATATCCAAGAACTGCATTTGTTTAGAAATATAATATTAAAAATATATTTTACTATCGATTTATAACAAGGTATCATTATGATGTTATTGACAAACTCATTGAATTAGCTATAGTAACTTAAACTCTCTGTATGGGAGATGCCAATAAAAACTAAAATTAATTAATCGCATTTTAACAAAAGGAGACATCTAATGAAGAATCGCAGAATAGAATTGGGGAGACCGATTAAATTAGGCAAAGTAGCCAAGCCGGCTCCGCCTCAATTTCTTGATTGGCTTTACAAAGCTATAGATGATGGCAATCGTTTTGCTCCTAACTTTTTAGAGCTGTGTCCTCGCGACTCGCGTAAGGCAATGCGGGAGCAGATGGATATTTATAAGAGTTTATGTAGGCAAAATACAGCTGTTTGCAATGCTGTTATGGCAGTTTTCCACTATTCATTAGCGCAAACAATTTTAGTGAATCCAGACGAGCCAAGTTGGTTGATAAAAAAAGCTTTATTTTCTTCAGTCGAATCACAAAACCGCTTGGTTCAAGCTTTTTTAGGTCTTTTGGACAATGACAGAAAAATTTTGTTAAGTCTTGGAAAACATGCGGATTTTAATCCTGTTGATTGGACATTTTATTATCAAGGTTCAATGGCGGTTGCGCGATTCGCTCAAGCCACTATCAAATGTGGTGTGAACATACGTTTTGCTCAAGCTTATCATGATATTAACCACAAGATAGACGTATTTTGTGAATCACTATGGGAAGGAAGTCTTACACTTTGTATTCAAATTAAATCCCATGGAAATAGGCGCGGTTGCGAGTTTTCCGTTCTAACTTCAGATCCGGCAGATAATGCTTTTTTGAACCACGAGGATTTCAGAGTTCTAAAAGGTATCTGGAGGGGTGTTCAGGATTTTAATAGATTATACAAGCGTAATTGGACACCCGTCCTAGCCAAGGTAGGTTTTGCCGGCACGAGCTTAACTCAAATATTTGATGAGAGGCTCGAAAAAGATGTATCAGATTTTTTTAGAAATTCTATTATTTGTCAAAACATAGATAAGCTCAACTCTTTTGATTTTCCTCTCTTAATAAAAACCGCATGCGCGTAAAGCACGCGGTTTTAATTTAGTAATTAAAAGAAAGGCTCGACATTGTCGAGCTTGAGGTTGGTCAAATTTTTTGTTTGCAGTTTCGGCAACATAAATTCGCCGAACTGGAATCATCTGGTTTTATATTCGAAGCCCCGCAATTTGAGCAAATTATTACGTATAATTCTTCAAAGATTTTACCAGCCTTTTCTGTGAGATGAAACGAATGACTTTCGGGTTTATATCTTAATAATTTTCTTTCTAGCATTGTATAGATGACTGTTTTAAGTTGATCTATGGTTATACCTTGATCAGCAAAGCTGAACATATTTTTTACCAATTCTTCATAAGGGTCTCTTAAATCGCTAACTTCGCTAACTTTTTTAGGGTGTCGCAGTTTTACCATCATATCTCGCAACAGATCATTTGTCGCTACCAAAGTAATAGTTGGCGGATGGCTACTACTATTTCGATTTAGCAGAATTGGTTTTGTTTTGGCCATTTTTCTCCTCTCAAAAGGTGCGAATAATTAATATATCATATTCTATTTAAAAGTCAATCGGCAAGGGGATAAACGATGAAAGTTTGCATAGTTTTTTTGTTTTTGCCTCTTGATTTTAATCAAGATTTAAGTTAAACTATTTCAACAATCATTTTGGGCTCGTGGCGGAATCGGTATACGCAACAGACTTAAAATCTGTCGCCGCAAGGCTTGTGGGTTCGAGTCCCACCGGGCCCACCACAATAAAAAATCCGTAAAGGCGGATTTTTGGTTGGCAAAATTTTAAACAAAAGATTTTTTTGTTACGCTCTTTTATTAAAAGCAATCACAGCTGCACTTATCATCACTGCAGAAAATAACATAAGGAAGAGAGCGTTAACGAAAATAGTATGCAAGGAAATACCATTCAAGACATTGCTAGCTACCTGATTACTTAAAATAATCTGTCTTAAAGCGTCAACTCCATAGGTAAGTGGATTAATGTTTGCGATTATTTTCATCCACGGGGGAACTGCGGTCAGCGGAAAAAATGCGCCAGAAACAAAAAACATCGGAAAAATAAGCATCTGCATTAACAAACCAAAGCTCTCTGTTGTTTTCATAAGAGAAGCAATTAACAATCCCATGCCGGAGATGGCAAATGCCAGAAGAATAAGAAAGAGGAGAAGACCAGGAAAAAGCGTAAGATTTAAATGAACACCGACAAGAGGCGCTAAAACCAAAAGCATCAGAGCTTGAAAGGAAGCAATGGTTGTGGCTCCAAGCGTTTTTCCGCAGGCCACGGACACGCGCGACACAGGAGCTACTAATATTTCCTTTAAGAAACCAAATTCTCTGTCCCATACCGTTGAAACAGTCGAGAAAAATGCTACACCCATAACACTCATGGCCATAATACCAGGATACATAAATTGGACAAAATCAACGCCAAAATTTCCAGCGGCAAGTGTTTGTTTAAGACCGGTTCCAAAAATAACCAAGAACATCAATGGTTGAAAAAGTGTGGAAATAATCCGTGTTTTATTTCGCCAATAACGAATTATTTCTCTCTGCCAAATTGTATAAATCGTTTGAATAAATTGCATAAGCATAATTTTTTACGTTCTTCGCTTCATGCGCATGTGTTGACGCATATAATCCTTATCAGTTGCTTCTTCTTCGCGAATAGCGCGACCAGTAAGTGAAAGAAATACATCATCCAGCGTTGGTTTGCGGAGCTCGATAGAATCAATTTTAGTGGAAAGCTCGTTAAAAAGTCGTGGTAAAAATTTTTCTCCATCTTCAACTTCAATTTGCAAAGTTCCATTTTTTTCTCTCACCTTTTTTTTATATCGTTCCTCAATCTCTTTTTTGAGTTCCATTTTTTGACTGCTCGTCATGCTGATAACATCTCCTCCCATTTGTTTTTTAAGATATACCGGTGTGCCTGACGCTACAATTTTTCCGTGATCAATAATGGCGATACGATCGCAATATTCTGCCTCGTTCATGTAATGAGTAGTCATAAAAATGGTCATTTCTTTCTCACGCTTCAGCCGTAATATGTAACCCCATAAATGAGCGCGTGTTTGTGGATCAAGGCCAATAGTGGGTTCATCTAGAAAAAGCACCGCCGGATAATGAAGGAGTCCACGAGCAATTTCCAATCGTCGCTTCATGCCTCCAGAAAAATTTTTAACGATAGTATCTCTTCTATCCCAAAGATCAACCAATTTTAAAACTTCTTGCTTACGCTTTTGATACTCATTGCTTGGCACGCCATAAAGCTTGGCATGAAAGCGGAGATTTTCTTCCGCGGTGAGGCGATCATCAAGAGATGGATCTTGAAATACAAGACCGATTGATTTTCGCACATCGTCCCGCTGGGACAAGATACTAAAGTTATTAATAAAGGCTTCACCATCAGTTGCAGAGAGAATGGTAGAAAGCATATTAATAGTTGTGGATTTGCCCGCGCCATTGGGGCCCAAGAAACCAAAAATTTCTCCTTTTTTAACTTCAAAATTCACATGATCAACCGCGGTGAAACCGTTAAATTGTTTTGTTAAATTTGCAACTCGTATAATATTCATAAAAAATAAATTTACTTTATTCTTTTAAATACTTGGTCAATAACTTTCAAATTTTTAGAAAGATGAGGGATGTTTTTAATTTGTAAGGGTTTTACAAACATTATTATTTCACCACCCATTTCAAAAACAAGATTGTGGCTATCTTTTTTAATTTTATATGTTTTATACATTATTTAGAATAACAGTTTATTCCTTTTTTTCAATATTGGCCATTTCATAAAATTATCCATGATATGCTAGATATTGTTATTTTTTCATAATTCATACAAATTAGAAAATATGGCCACATTAAATGTATCAAGATATTAAAGATAAATTAAGATCAAAGGATATGAACAAAAAAATATCCACCAAAAATTTTGGTATCCAAAAATAAAACAAAGCAGAAAAAATATAAAAGTAATTTTACCTTGCTCAAGTCGTAGCAAAGCTTCACTGTTTTGCTATTTAGCACTACTAGTCCATCGCAACAAAAAATCCGCAAAGGCGGATTTTTTGCTTTTATATTGAAGGTGCGATCAAAGATTATCAAGCAAATATATTCATGTCAACAATCTGTACGCGTCCACCACATATGGCACTCTTTGGAGTATTCTTGGGTTAAGAA
>CAZLVV010000042.1:0-9380 GCA_964563385.1 uncultured Gammaproteobacteria bacterium | reverse complement strand
TTGGCAAAAAGAAGGATAATTCCTCAAAAATAAACCTTTTTTGAATGAGATTTTTAGGATATGATATGCATAATAAAATAATGAAAAATTTATAAGAAAAATAATTTATGGAAAATCCTTTTAAACAAGAATATTATAAAAATATTCCTGAAAAAAATATTGCAGAAATCTATCGTAATCCACGATTAAAATTACCTTTTGATCCTAAGGATTTGGTAATGTTTTTGGATAGAGCATCAAAACAAACGGAGGCGGATAAAGCTCGTCGATTCAGAACTATACCGTATCATCATCGTAGCGCTGACCTGGGAATAATAACTCCGATACATGAATATTTTCCATCCAAAGATGGCAAATCAGGAATGCATCATGTTTATACGCAGATTGATATTAAAGGATCAGGATTTGTGTTTCCGGAAGAGCATGAATCCAAAAAACATGGTTTAGCCGCTGGAGAATTAGCGGGTAGCCCAGAAGCTGTATTTGTGCCAGAATCAGTAGAAACCCCGATGGGATACGATATTTTGGGATTGCTTGATGCGGGCATGGTTCAAACAACTGTAGAAAAATCACGAAAATTATCGGCTAAAGGCATGCGCACTGAAACCGTAGCCGGAATATATGAATTTGACATTATCCTTATGGATGGTAAAGAAGTGAGTATTTCGGATTTTAAAAAACAAGCTATTGAAATTTTAAAGGAACAATTAAAGGAGCTTGTTAGAGGAGAACATGATCAGGAAATTGAGATCATTAAAGAAAAGATTGCTAATTTGAGATCTGTTGATGGATTTAGACCAGTTATAGAAGTTCGATGCATGCGAAGTGTTTTAAGATTGAGGGATTTAAAAGATGCTCCCTCGGAAGCAAGGATGGAATTGATTCGAGAAGCAATAAAAAGTTTGAACATTGAGATGCAGTATTTGGGGGAAGAAAGAAGATTTGATCCTGAAAGTCGTGAAGGGATAAAAAAATGGTTGGAATTTGTAACCTTTTGGATTGGTAAAAATACAGGAATCATGCATCGTGAAGGTTTAGTACATGAATTTTTACATATGGGTAATTTGACTTTGGCGGGAGAGGTTGTTGACTTGGACTCTGTACAATCGGTTGTTAAGAGAGGCAAGGGTCAAGGAAAAATGTTTGAATCCGAGCCTTTTTTTACTAGAAACTTGGAAGGTTATGCTTATATAAATCCGGATCTTGGATTGCATCGTTTGCCTGATGAACGGTTTGGATTACCAAAATGTTTGATTAAAGACTTGAGAGATGTCTGTTTTTCTTTTCGCATGTTGCTAAAAAATGTTCCCGAATTAAAAAGGTTGTCCGATTCTTATTCATTGGCTAATAAAATGCTTGAAGGTTATATGGAAGGATTTTCTGATGATGAGCCTTTTGAGGCAATTGGAGTTACTAGAGAATCTTTAATTAAAACAATGAAATACATGACTCAAGAGATTATAGGTCATGGAATGTATTACGCTCCAATACCCGCAGATGATGAGCAGAAATAAACTGAATAAAATTACTCGACTAACCCATTTTAGCTTGCTATTATGGGGTTATATGAAAAAGAAGAGAATTACTATTGCTATATTAGCGATATTTACGCTATTTTTGACATTGGGTTGGATATTTTGGTCACTGGGTTCGATAAAACAGATTGAAAAATCTGTTTTGCGTTTGGTGATTTTACAAGGAACTGTTTATGTTAAAACTGATAACGGCTTTGAAGAACAGGCAAAAAACGGAATGATTTTAAGACAAGGCGACATTGTTAGAACCGGAGAAAATTCTGAAGCCACGATAACAGCTTTTGGAAAATCAGACTTGCGGTTAAGTGAGAATACTCAAGTTGCAATTAACGAAGCTGTTATTGGTACAGACCGTGAATTTACATTTAAATTTGATTTGTATACTGGCAGAGTATGGTCAAGGGTTATGAAATTGCTAGATTTTAATAATATTTATGAATCGCGATCTGATAATGTTGTGGCAACGGTTCGAGGCACATCTTATGGCTTAGAAAAAAATAATGCTAATATTTTATTGTATGTTGATAAAGCAGCTGTTGCGGTAGAGGAAAGAGATAAATCTGGTTCAGAAATATATACTTCAAAACAATGGATTTTGTATGATATTGATAAAGCTTTGATCAATACGGGTAATGAATATTCAACAACAACGCCCATAGATCATGAGTGGGTAGAAAATCAAAGAATGGCTGATGTAAAATTTAATGAAGCGTCGAAAAAATATTTATTGGATAGTTTAAAAGGTGAAAATGGAGTGGCGCCAGATAACTGGAAGAGTTCATTGGCTAATTTAAGCGAGAGTTGGCATTTGCGTTTCAGTGGAGAAAAATGTGCGGATTTGAAATCGGCTTATTTTGGACGCAAATTGTATTATGTTTATGATTTAGTATCAAGGGGCAAATCTGGATTAGCTTATCAGTACTTGTCAGAATTACAAAAACAGGCTCATGAAGATTTTTTAAATAATGAATGCACTGATAAATTGTCTTACGCGAATAAATCGGGGATCATGTTGCTTGCATTATCGGATGTGACTCCGGAAAGTGAGTTGTATAAATTAAAAATGCTGATTGAAGAAATGCATACTTCATTTTTTGATGAGCATTCTCCTGAATCTTTTTGGGCTCGCGCTTTGGCGCTGGATTCGAGATTGGATGAATTGGAACGATTTGATTGTAAGAATAATTTACAAGGCAGTATGCAACAATCGCTTGATGTTGTTACTCAAGGAATTTTAAGACAAGATCGTGACTTTGAAATGTTGTCGAAAAATTTGAATTTGAGCACAAAAAAGATTTTAGAACAAAAAACTTTTGCGCAAAATAAAAGATTGAATGATTTTTTGAATAATTTGGAAATATGCAAACAGCCTTTGGAGCAGAAAAAAGATATAGATGTTTCTGCTACTTCGACTACTTCTACGGAGATGGATTTGGCAACTTCAACGGAAGACATATTTCGTTATGGCGGTGGTACGTTGAATCAAGATGTAGATAACAAGAATACAATTGTAGAAAATCAACAAAATAATACGATTGCAGAAAATCAACAAAATAATACAACTAGTGAGCGTGATCAAACAAATAATTTGAATTTGGCTCGTATTCAATTGTTTGCGCAACCTAATCCAGTATTTAAAGGAGAATCTTCGATTTTATATGTAAAAGGTATTAAAAGAAACGGCGATGAATTTGATGCGACAAGATATGCAAAATTTGAACAAACGGAAGGTTTGGGATCTATTTTGGGAATTACGTTTACCGCAAAAAAAGCTGGTTCGGTAAATATTACGGCTAAAGTGGTAGATGACGGACAAGAATATATCTCGCAGATTGCGCTTAATATTATAGAGCCTTTGATTTTATCATATATCTCAGCTTCGGCTGTTTCAGGAAATACACTTTCACCAGGTAGCGCGAAAAATATTTCAGCTATAGCATATTATAGCAATGGACAGAGTCGGGATGTTACGAATTTTGCTTCTTACTCTGTCTCAGATAGACGAATGGGTAATATGAATGGTTCTGTTTTTACAGCTTCGGCCAATGCTTATGGGCAAGTTGTTATTACTGTTTCGTATGAGGAAGAAGGTATTACTAAGGAAAGTCAGGTGACTTTGCAAATTGATGCTAATAGAATCAATTAATTTTATCAATATGAAAAAAAACTTTTCGACGTTTGATAAAAGAGATTGGAAAAAATCATTATTAACGGGTTTAGTTATTGGGTTGATATCTGCGATAGCTTTGTCTTTTGGGATTTTGGAAACATGGAGTAAAAGAGTTTCAGATAGGTTGTATCTTCCTTATACTGCTGATGAACGGATCGTTATAGTGGCCATAGATGATGCTTCAATGGCAAGATTGGGCAGATGGCCATGGGATAGATCTGTACATGCGGAATTAATATCAAAAATTGCAGAAGCTGGCGTTTTGGCTATAGGTTATGATGTAAATTTTCCAGAACCGCAGGATGAAGAAAATGATATGGCTTTAGCTAATGCCATAAAAAAAGCGGGAAATGTGGTATTGCCGGTGGAGTTGGAATTGTTATTATCAAAAAATGAAGAAACGCGCGCTAAATTGATATTACCATCAATCTCTTTAATAGCTTCTGTGGCCGGAGGTATTGGTCATACAAATACTCCGCAAGATGCGGATGGAGTGGTGCGCAAAGTACCTTTAACAGCGATTTTGCCAGATGGATCAATAGTGCCTGCTTTTTCATATCGTGTATTAGAATTGGCTGGTATATCAATTCCTTTAATTAAAGGAGTTGACGCCTCAAATCGTTTGTTAATCCATTATCCTAATGCGCCGGGTTTGGCATTTCCAATAATTTCAGCATCTGACATTATGGATAAAGAGTCAATTCGCGCGGGATTGGAAAATAAAATAGTTTTTGTTGGAGCGACGGCGCCTAATTTGCATGATTATCAACGAGTGCCGACTTCTATAACTTTACCAATGAGTGGGGTCGAAGTGCA
The DNA here is from genome assembly GCA_964563385.1 of uncultured Gammaproteobacteria bacterium. Taxonomy (GTDB): domain Bacteria; phylum Patescibacteriota; class Patescibacteriia; order 2-12-FULL-60-25; family 2-12-FULL-60-25; genus MWCR01. The sequence continues at coordinate 4,859 of CAZLVV010000042.1, read as the reverse complement.
TGCTTCAATGGCAACAACCTTGTTGCAACAAAAATATTTATATGAAATACCAAAAATAATAATGATTATTTGGCTTATTTTAATTGGCGTGTTTACCGGTTTATTATTAGCTTTTATAAGAGTCCGTTGGAGTGTCCCTTTGATTATTTTTTTATGGCTAGCTTCGGTAATTGTGGCGTTTATTTGTTTTGATAAAGGTTTTATAGTTGATATTTTGTGGATCACCCTTGCATTTATTTTGTCTTTTGCTGGCGTTGCATTGGAAAGAAAAATTGCCGCTGAAAAACAAAAACGTGAGTTAAAATTGGCTTTTTCTCATTATGTTTCATCTTCAGTTGTTGATTCGATAATGCAAAATCCTTCTAAATTGCAATTGGGAGGAATCAGAAAAAATATGACTGTGTTGTTTTCAGATGTTCGTGGATTTACAACTATATCTGAAGGATTAAAGCCAGAAGAGTTGGTATATATAATGAATACTTATTTAACACGGATGACGGATATAGTGTTTAAGCATGAAGGAGTTTTGGATAAATATATAGGCGATGCGGTAATGGCTTTTTGGAACGCGCCATTTGATCAAAAAGACCATGCGAAACGCGCAGTTGATACGGCCCTTGAAATGCTATCCGAATTAAAAATAATGAATCAAGAGAAATTATTTGGTGATTTTGAATTGAAAATAGGAATAGGAATTAATACTGGAGATATGGTTGTTGGCAATATGGGATCTCATAATAGATTCGATTATACGGTAATAGGAGACAGTGTGAATTTGGGTTCGCGTATGGAAGGATTGACAAAACAATATGGTATAGAACTTTTAATAAGCGAATCGGTTAAAGAGCAATTGCCGAAAGGTGAATATTTAATACGTCAAATTGATTTGGTTGCTGTTAAAGGGAAAAACAAACCGGTTAAAATGTATGAAGTTATGAAAAAGGCCATCGACGCTTCGGATGATGATAAACAATTGATTAAGGAATTTACGCAAGCTTTACACACGTATTCTATTAAAGATTTTAGCGCGACGATTAAGATTACCGATAATTTAATGCAAAAATATCCTAATGATGGTCCGGTAAAAACGCTTAATGAAAGATCAAAGGTATTTTTAAATGACCCTCCTCCGAATGATTGGGATGGTGTATGGATCATGAAAACAAAATAAAATCAGAATAGATTATGATTTCAAGAAGGTAATTTATAGCATTACAAAACAATTCTGTTAATTATCGTTTTTAATTCAGATTAAAATAATTTATCTTCCTACACCCATTCTGTCTTTAACTTGTTTAATCTTTTTTTCTGCAACGGGATATGCTTTTTGAAAACCTTCATCCAAGATACGATTTAATTCTTTGGGATTTTTAAGATAATCGTTGATTTTGGCGCGAATGGGAGAGAGATGATTAATTAGAATTTCAGCTAAAGCTTTTTTGAAATCTCCGTAACCTTTGCCCTCAAAATCAGCTTCTATTTTTTTTATGCTATCACCGGTTATGTGATGATAGATGCTCATTAAATTGGATACGGCTGGTTTTTTTTCAGCATCATAAGTGATGCCGGCAGTGGAATCGGTTACCGCGCGCATGATTTTTTTTTGAATCATGTCATCTTCATCTGTTAAAAAAATGGTTCCCATTAATGAATCATCACTTTTGGACATTTTTTTTGTTGGATCTTTTAAGCTCATAATGCGAGCGCCGATTTTTTGAATTATTGGTTGAGGTAGAACAAATGTTTCACCATATCGTTCGTTGAATCGACGGCCTATTAGTCGCGTAAATTCGATATGTTGCATTTGATCATGACCGACAGGAACTTTATGCGAGTCATAAAGCATGATATCCGCGGCCATAAGCACAGGATAAGCAAATAAACCGATACCGGCGGATTCGGAACCAGTTTTTTTAGATTTATCTTTGAATTGGGTCATGCGAGAAAGTTCGCCCATTTTGGTTTGTGTCATCAAGATCCAACTTAATTCTGTATGTTGAGCAACATCGCTTTGTAAAAATAAGGTAGATTTTTGAGGATCAATGCCTATAGCTAAATATGTTGCGGTTATGGCATAAGTTTGTTCGCGAAGTTTTTTGGGATCTTGAGGTATGGTGATGGCATGATTATCAACAACGCAATAATAGCAATTATAATCTTTTTGAAGATTAACCCATTGGCAAAGAGCGCCAATGTAATTGCCAATATGAGGAATGGATGTTGGCTTTACGCCAGAAAAAACTGTCTCTTTCATATCATATAATCGTACCATGCGTAGCATATAATACACAATATCTTGTGGAATTTCTATTTTATTAAGTTATAATCATAACAGTTAAAAAAAAGGCTCATGGGAGAGTCTTTTTTATTTTGACAACAAAATTAAAATAGATTAGACCTCGACCACCAAAGTTAAAATCATTGGCCTTCTACCTGTTTTATCGAAGAGAAGTTGGCCTAATTCTTCGCGAACTTTGTCTTTAAGATACTGACCGTTAGCGCTAGAGCGCGCGTCACTATCTTTTAAGACTTCGGCTACTTTACGGCGGGCATAGGGAATTAAATCTTCATGTTGACGAATGTAAACAAAACCACGAGTAATAATATCTGGTAGACGTAAAAGTTTGCCTGTTTGACTAGAAACGACAGCCATTACAATAGCTACTCCATCTTGTGAAAGCTCAACACGATCACGTAGAACGATATGATTAGTATCGCCAACTCCTAAACCATCCACAAAAACATACTCGGTCGGAACTTTTTTATTGGTTAATTGACCATTTCTATTTTTATCAAATTCAATAATTTGTCCATTATCCGCTATGAATATATTTTCTGCAGGGAAGCCATTTTGAATAGCGGCTTTGGCATGCATTCTTAAAAAAGAATGATTGCCTTCAATAGGTATTAAATATTTCGGTTTAATCCAATCATGCATGTTTTTAAGATCTTCTTGGCATGCATGACCACCAGCATGAACATCCATCATTTGATAGTGAACAACTTCAGCGCCTTCGCGATATAAAGTATCTTTGAGGCGTTGCACCGAACGTTCGTTGCCTGGAATAACAGATGAAGAAAATACAACCGTATCACCTTCTTGAATGCTGATTTTTGGATGTTCGCCATTAGCGATTCGCATTAGGACAGCGCGATCTTCACCTTGAGCTCCGGTGCAGATAATTACAACCTTTTCATCAGGCAATTTAAGAGCTTCTTTGATATCAATTAAAGTACCTTTACTTATTTTCATGTAACCGAGTTGTTGCGCGATTTTAACGTTGGACTTCATACTGAAACCTTCAATGGCGACTTTACGCCCCATTCGTTCGCAAGCTTGAATAATTTGATAAATACGTCCAAGCATGGAGGCAAAAGTACCGATTATAACGCGTCCTTTAGCATTTTTGATAATATCATCAATATTATGTTGAATGTCTCCTTCTGTTAGTTGATGACCTTCTTTGGGAGCGTTGGTGCTATCAGCCATGAGAGCAAGCACGTTCTTTTTACCAAGAGCTTTGATTTTTTCGATTTCGGTAGGCTTGTCGCCTGAAGGATTGGGATCTATTTTAAAATCACCGGTATGAACAATAATGCCAGCTGGAGTATGAATTATCACACCGAAAGAATCAGGTATGTTGTGCGAGACACGAAAAAATTCCACTTTGAAAATTCCGAGATGTAAAATATCATCAGAATTAATGATAGTTATGTTTAATTTGGGATAACCTTTAAAATCATCTTGACGTTTTTTTACAATTCCCGCGGTGAGAGGATTCATGAATAGTGGAGGATTGCCAAGTTTTTTTTGCAAGTGAGGAATGGCGCCAATATGATCATAGTGTCCGTGAGTGATTATTACCCCGCGGATATTTTTAAGTTTGTTTTCTAAATAAGAAGTGTTGGGGATAATATAATCAACTCCGGGCATGTCTTCTTCGGGAAATTGCAAACCCATGTCGATTAAAATAATATCGTTTTTATATTCGATAAGAGTCATGTTTCGACCGACTTCTTCGTTTCCTCCCAAAACAATAACGCGAACACGATCTTGTCCTTTTAATACGTCTTTATCGGAACCGGTTTTAAGACGTGGACGATGTTTATAGGTGTGCAAACGAAGTTCCTCATTTTTAAAAGGAGACTTGGCTGTGTTGCGTTTATTGTTATAATTTGGCTTGTCATTAGGTTTAGTGTTTTTGGCAATTTCTGATGATTTTTGAGTTTTGGATTTTACAATTAACTTGCCAGATTTGAAATCATGCGCGTCAATTTTGGCGCGAAGTAATTCGTTTTTTTCAGAAGCATGTTTAATAGCTTTGGCGATAATATCTTTATGATCGAATTTTTTTACTTCGTTTGATTTGGAGTTTGTGATTGCCACACGAGGTTTGTTTTTAACTAATCCAGATTTACGGAAATTTTGACGGTTGCTGAGTTTGCCTGATGGTGCGTATTTATAAAAAGGTTTCATAAAATTACAAATAATGTAGTGTGATTATGTAGCATAGCTAATAACTTTAATAAAAGCTATTGTATAATAACTTTATTAGCTTGTTAGAATTGTACGGAGATCGCCTAAAGTAGAGGCGCTTATCATAAGGTTAAATAATTAATAAACAATGACAGAAAGTTGTATTCAAAATAAATCTTTAACACCCAAAAAAAAGATGTTTGGAGTTTTTTCTGATTTTTTTGGAATCACTATCTTTGAAATTTAGCTAAATTTAGTGTAAATCAGCAAAGAGAGTTATTCAATTATGAAAATACAGTATCATGGATATTGGAAAATGTCAATTTATTGTACGCGCCCACCTATCTTTGCACTCCTTGCTTGATTCTTGATTCAGAATATA
>CAZLVV010000041.1:0-9888 GCA_964563385.1 uncultured Gammaproteobacteria bacterium | reverse complement strand
TAGAAATCGCGATAGTCAGTTAAAAAGAGTCACCCTTGAAGGTTAACTGTACAGAAGTCAATCCATGCTCAAGTAAATCAAAGTTTGGGCTTTGATTTATAATAAGATTCAGGCTATTTGTTTTTCTCTTCTTATGGTTAGCCAGTGATATAAAAATAGGGGAATACCGACCGCTAAAAAAGAAATATCATGAACCGCCGATTGTTGATTACGGATGATTATAGCCTCGTTTTCATCCATCCTACTCGCCTCGCATTGCTGTATCCTTTGCTGATACATTTCATCGGTTTGATCTATCATGGGGTCTTTAGTGATCATTATACTGCACGGCGGTTCACGCCATTCGTTCAAAGAAGCTTTTGGAAAAACCCAAGTTTTTAATCCTAAGTTAATAAGATCAGCCGTTGAAAATACCACCATCATTAATGCGATTAATGAAACCATATAAAAATATATGATTTTAATGATTTGCGTTTTAAACATTTGCATATTTTTTAAAATTATCATCCTCATCGTGGCAATTAAATCAGCTCAACGATGAGTAATATTAAAATTTAATTTAATTAAATAGGTTGATTATTTTGTAATAAGAAAGTTAAAAAATATTCATAATCATATTATAATCCACGGTACATAATAATTAAAATAGTAAATAATAAAGCGAGCAAGATTATTTTTGTTATTATTTTAATCTTTATTATTTTAAATCATATAAAAAATGGGCTTAAGCCCATTTTTTATATGATTTCTAAACCCATTTGTTTTGCTGTTCCTTCTACTTGTCGCATTGCTGATTCGATGGTTCGGCAATTTAGATCCGGTAATTTTTTTTCAGCTATTTCTTTTATTTGAGCTTTGGTTACTTTGCCTATTTTGTTCGATAATGATTTACCAGAACCTTTTTTAATGCCCGCGGCCTTTTTAAGCATTTCCGCAACCGGAGCAACTTTAAGGATAAAATCGTAAGTTCTGTCTTCGTAAACCGTCATGAGGCAAGGAACAACCTCACCCATACGATCTTGAGTCGCATCATTGAATCTTTTACAAAACTCCGCAATATTTAAGCCATGCGGACCGAGCGCCGTACCAACAGGAGGTGCTGGATTTGCCTTACCGCCCTCAATTTGCAATTTGATAAGTGTTTTTATTGCTTTAGCCATAGATTAATTGTATTCTGTTTATAACAGTTCGATTATAACTTTAACAGGCATTATAAACGAGGTAGTTAGTTATAAAACGTTTCCGGAGGTGACGAGAAGCGATTCCCATTTTTGGGAAAACATCACATCCGCACCGTTTACAACTTTTAATATCAAGAAGATATAAAGTAACAGGTTTATCAAAAGTTTGTTATATTTAAATCTTTTTGATTTGTGTAAAGTCTAGTTCAAGCGGGGTTTCGCGGCCGAACATGGAAACCAAGATTTTTACCTTGCCTCGTGAGCCGTCAATTTCGATAACTTTTCCTTCAAATCCTTTAAATGGTCCATCGCCGATTTTAACCGGTGAACCCACTTGAATATCAATTTGATAAGCTGGTTCTTCTGCTGTACCGGAACGTTTAACCAAGTAAGCCACTTCTTCATCAGAAAGAAAAGATGGCGTGGTGCCCGTACCGATAAAACCGGTTACATTTGGAGTGTTTCGAACGATGTACCAAGAATCATCGGTCACAATCATTTCAACAAGCACGTATCCCGGAAAAATTTTTTCTTCAACTAATTTACGTTTGCCATTTTTTATCTTAATTTTTTTTTCAATCGGGACCAAGACATTGAAGATTTTATCTTGCATTCCAAAAGAATCGATACGACGTTTCAAGTTTTCTGCAACAGCTTCCTCGTATCCGGAATATGTATGGATCGCGTACCATTTTCGGCCGAGATCTAGGGTTTGTTTTGGCATATTTATTCTTCTATAGGTAGAGTTTCAATATTAATATCTGTATTTGAATTTTCAGGTTCAAGCTCAATATTTCCAAAATCAAATTCAGGTTTGGTTTCAGTCGCATCCAAAGGAACTGTGGTCGGAACAATTGGAGTTGTTTGATTTAAGACGCGAGTTTTGGCCAATCTTTGTAATATTGTAATATTCACAACTTCAGCAAGCCCATAGTCTAAAAGGCCAAAAAATATGGCCACAATAATACTGATAGTAATGACAAGAATCGAATAACGAGTTGTAGTTTGCTTGCTTGGCCAAGTTACTTTGGTAAGTTCGTGCTTTGAAGAGCGTAAATATGATATGAGTTTTTCGATAATGTTCATAATTTTCTTCTTAAAAAGCCCTCTAAGGGGCAATCGGAATATAGCATTTTTTATTTAAATTGACAAGAGGATGTTATTTTTACTAATTTTTCGTTATTTGAGCTAAAAAATAATCCACTTTAGCTATTTTTCTCATTAAAGTATACTTATTCTTAATAGTTATTAGTAACAAATTACCATCTATAAACTAAGACTATTAACTTAAAGTTTATTCTATTACATCAAGAGCTTTATAAAGCAGATCAAGAAAAACTTAAATTATTCTTAACTTGTTTTGTAGGGTTTTAATAATTCAAGCATTTACGATTATCTATCAAAAATATGCAATATCCAAAATTATTTAGTAAAGCTAAAATTGGCACTCTCAAACTTAAGAATCGATTAGTAATGCCACCAATGGTTCGTAATTATGCGGATTCTTCTGGCAAAGTCACAGATCGTTATGTCGAACATATTAATCGTATTGCTTTTGGAGGCGCTGGTTTACTTATTTTAGAAGCCACTTATATCAATCTTGAGGGACGAGGCTTTATTAATCAACTGGGCATTCATTCTGATTCTTGTTTGCCTGGGCTTAAAAAGCTTGTCAAAGTTGCCCATAATCACGACGCTGCCGTAGCTATTCAGTTATATCATGCCGGCAGACAATCCCACTCATCAGTGACAGGTAAAAAACTTGTAGCGCCTTCCGCCATACCTTGTCCAATCATGCAGGACAAACCGCGTGCTTTAACTCAAAAAGAAATTCAAAAAATTGTTAAAGATTTCGGCAAATCTGCGGCTCGTGCTAAAAAAGCCGGATTTGATGCTATCGAGATTCATGCGGCTCATGGTTATCTTATTCAACAATTTCTTTCACCTTTTTCCAACACGCGTACAGATAGTTATGGCGGAAGTTTTGAAAATCGAATGCGCTTTTTATTAGAAATAATGGATAGTGTCCAATCTGCTACAGGCTCTACTTATCCGATTATTGTTCGTATTTCTGGCGAAGAAATGGTTAAGGGTGGTTTAGAGCTGAAAGACATGATCAAAGTCGCAGAGATTCTCGAAGCATCAGGTGTTGATGCTTTGCATGTAACTTCTAGCAATTATGGATCTTATCCCGAGGGTCATCTCATACCCCCCATGGCAGTAAAAGACGGCGTCAATATTCCGCTTGCCAAGGCTATTAAAAAGAAAGTTAAAATTCCCGTCATTGCAGTTGCTAAAATTCGCACGCCCGAACTTGCGGAAAAAACTCTCAAAGAAGGTTCTGCGGATTTCATTGCCATAGGCCGTTCGTTGCTTGCTGATCCGGATTGGCCTAAAAAAGTCAAAGCCGGAAAAACTAAAGAAATAAATCCATGTATTGCTTGCAATCAAGGTTGTATTTCTCGTTTATTCGCTGGTCAAGATATTTGGTGCACCGTCAATCCCAAATGCGGACGTGAAATTGAATTTAGCAAGCAAGAGCAATCACCAAAAAAGCTTTTGGTTATAGGCGGAGGCCCAGGAGGATTAATGTCAGCAATTATCGCAGCCGAGCGCGGTCATAAAGTAACTCTTTACGAAGAATCTTCCGAACTAGGCGGTCAACTAATAGCAGCCGCTTCTTTGCCCTATCGTGGAGATTGGGAAATTTTCCGTAAGTCCTTGATTCGTCGAGTTAAATCTTTACCTATCGAAGTTATCACTAATCATAAATGCACCTTGGAAGATGCAAAAAATGGAGGATATGATGTGGCTATTGTTGCTTCAGGATCTATCCCCACCATCCCCAAAATTCCGGGCATGCAAAATCCTAATGTAATCATTGCTCGCGATCTTTTTAATGGCAAAGCTGTAGCCAAGGGCAAAGTTATTATTGTTGGCGGAGGTTGTTTGGGAGCGCAAACTGCGGAGTATCTGGCCACAAAAAAACACGATGTCACATTAATAGAATTGACCGAAAATATTGCTCTTGAAGCTCCAATGGATGATCGCCATCTTCTTTTAAAACGTCTCGAAAAATTAGGTGTCAAAATCATGTTAAAAACCCGCGTGCTCAAAATCGAATCCAATGGTGTTTTTGTGCATACTTCCGAAAAAGGCAAGCAACATATTGCATCCGATACGGTGGTTATCTGTGCTGGGTCCAAACCAGATGAAAATTTAGCTTATAAACTTAAATTTGCTATTAAAAATGTTTTTGTTATTGGTGATGCCAAAGATGCTCGTCGTGTAACCGATGCTGTTATTGAGGGTGGATTAGCGGTTTTAAATTTTTAATTTTATTTAATTCGCTTATTATCTCAATATCCTTAAATACAAAAAAATTAGCCTTTTTAGGTTTAGGGTGCGGTTTTAATTTATTTCAGATAATTTTTTCAAATCAATAAATGTAAGATAATTCATTCAGTATTATTTATTTTTTAATTTGTACGATTATCGTCTTTTCTTGCGCGACATAACCAAGCATTTGTTTTACTTCTTCTTTGGCTTTATCCGTAGCTCTGGTTACAAATTCTTCTTGAGTTGCTGTTTGCTCTGCTATTTTAGATAACTCACTTAATGCTTCATTATATCCATCCTCGCTTTGTAAAAGTCTTTTTAATATTCCTTGTTGATTCTGCATTTCAATGGGTCCAATTAACCTAACATTAAACAGAGTAGCTTGGGGCACATTTATCGTAATAACATTATCCGCAATTATTACATCATTAGTCGTCACGCTTGCAAGGTCAATTCCCATATTAACCTCCATCGCTCCTCGCGCTGTTATTGTCTGCCCAAAGAAAAAATCCTTAAACGCGCTACCCGAAGTTTTTTCAATTAGCACAGGTTGATCAAAAATATACGTCTGTGTCACTAAAAAACCCCTGTCACGTAATGCGGTTAAAATCACTTGCGCGTCAACTTTGGTTTCAAACTCTGTTGGCTTTGCATATTTATAGCCAGCATATCCAGCTATTCCGGCAATAAGCAAGAATCCAAGAGCAAAAATGATGAAAACATTTTTTGTATTCATAATAACTTAAAGATAGCATATTTTAGCTAAAAAATCAAGAATATACAGTGTGCAAATTAGCCAATTGGCTTGTTTGATATAAAAGCAAGAATCACATCGATCACTTAACAACATGATGTCCATTGGATACATTGTGAGCCAAGAATCAAGCAAGGAGTGCAAAGATAGGTGGGCGCGTACAAATGATTGACATTTAAGTTAGATTATGATAGTTTTAAAATAATATAATATCATAATTATGTTTCACCATACTTTTCCCTGGATTCAAGAAGCTTATGACTACAGTGTCTCTAGTCAGCTTTTTGATTCTCGGACTTGTATGGATTCTGATAAGCGTTTTAACGTCATAAGTGCGTAATACGCGTATAATCGGAGTTCGCAAAAGCTCGGGAATTATCCCGAGCTTTTTAAATCTTGTTACAAGGAGATGTGACATGTTCTTTTCACATACACGACGAGATTGGCATCCAGGACGAATTTATTTAGTGGTTTGTGCGCTCAAAGCCTTGGGTATGGGTTGTCATGCCACCATTTATTCTTTGTTTATGCGTGACATTGGTATTAAGCAAGATCAGATTTTGGCTTTAAATGCTTTGTTCTTCTTAACATTAATTTTATCTGAATTGCCCACAGGAATGTTAGCGGACGGTAAAAGCAGGGTTTGGTCCGTCAAAGTAGGATTTCTAGTTATGAGTCTAGGTGTTGGCGGGTATGGTCTAGTGCAAGGTTTTTGGTCTGCTTTGTTTGCAGAAATGCTTATTGCCGTGGCCATGGCTTTTTTGTCTGGCGCCGAGCAGGCTTGGTTGGTAGATGCTCTAAAAGCTCGAGGATTGTCACATGAACTAAAAAAAGTTTACGCTCAAAACATTATCTGGAGCGCGGGAGCGATCTTAATTGGAGGTTTTTTAAGCGATTTACTAGCGCGATATTGGGGTTATCGATTAAGTTGGTTGATTGGTGGGGTATTTATGTTGATAGGTTTTGTTCTAGCCTCGGTTTGTTTAGACGCACAAGGGGAGCCGAAAGAGCGTTTAACCGAATGGCAAGCCCTTAAAGTTAGCGCGTCCACGCTTAAGATGAGCCCAGCTCTTTTATGGGCTGTTAGTGCAGAAATGAGTTTAGGCTTAATTAGCCCATTCAATTATTTTTGGAGTTTGTTTTTTCATGGACGTTTAGCAAGTGGCTCCTTGGGATGGGTCTGGATTATTATTTATGGTTCTTGCGCCATGGCGGGCATGATTGTCAGACGCTTATCTTTCACACGGGGTAAGGAAGAGAGTACCATGTTAATCATGTTATTTATAACAGCGATCGGTTACATCTTGATCGGACAATTCGGCGGTGTTTATTTGCCATTGTTAATGGTAGTTTTGCACGAAGTTGGTCGTGGAGCATACAATCCATTAGCTAATATTTTTATTCAGCGTCGAATAGAGAGTAATTTCCGCGCTACTTATGGATCTTTGCATTCATTTTTAAGTCGCATGGGCAATATGGTTGTTTTAGCCGGAGTTTGGTATGTTTCTCGTGACATTCCGGACAGTGAATATAAAATTGTGTCTATTTGGTCGGCAACCGGTAGCTTGCTTTTGATAGTTTTATTACCACTTTGGCTATTTCGTCCACAAATAAAATACTAGACATATTTTTCGTAATTTTTTATCCGCTCATTAGTAGCGGATTTTTATTTCAAGATACAAACTAACAAACAGTTTAATTAGAGTTGATTAGTCAATCTAACTTCAAATAACGCTTGTTATATTCAAGCTTATACAAATTTCTGTTCATCATGTTATCTCCTCGATCTTCCGTTGTAAGTTTCTTTATATCTTTTTTATACATCAATATTGGCCGTTTTGGCGTGCGTTTGAATAAATTTTTTTCTTGGCGCTACTTCAGAACCCATGAGTATTGTAAAAATTTCGTCCGCTTCTGTAGCATCCATAATCGTAATTTGTTTCATAATACGCGTTTCGGGGTTCATGGTTGTCTCCCAAAGTTGTTCCGGATTCATTTCTCCCAAACCTTTATAGCGTTGGATATTAATTCCCAAGTATTTTTTATTTTCAGACTCTTCTTCTCCAACCTCTTCCATAATAGACACCTCGCTTCCTATTTCTTCAACCGCCTCTTCTTCATTCTTTTTGCTTGTCTTTTTTTCTTCTTTTAATTTCAACATTTCATGCAAAACTTTTTCCTTTTCTTCTTCGGTATAAACGTAATTTATTATTTTGCCTTTTGATAAGCGATAGAGTGGAGGTTGGGCTACATAAATATGACCCTTGTCAATAAGTTCTGGAAAATATCTGTAGAATAAAGTTAAAAGTAAAGTACGAATATGCGATCCGTCAACATCAGCATCTGTCATGATTACAATTTTGTGGTAACGCAATTTTTCCATGTCCAAATTTTCACCAATACCAGTACCCAAAGCAATAACTAAATTTTTAACTTCATTATTAGCTAGCATTTTATCCAAGCGCGCGCGTTCCACGTTCAAAATTTTTCCGCGCAAGGGGAGTATGGCTTGGCGCTCACGATCTCGTCCTTGTTTAGCTGATCCTCCAGCAGAATCTCCCTCGACAATAAATAATTCCGAGATCGTTGGATCTTTGCTGGCACAATCAGCTAATTTGCCAGGCAACGTCAAACCTTCCAATGCTCCCTTGCGAATAATTGTATCGCGAGCTGCGCGAGCCGCAGCTCTGGCTCGTTGCGCTAAAATACATTTACTAATAATAGCTTCTGCATCTTTAGGGTGCTCTTCCAAAAAAGTAGCAAAAGCATCATTCATGAGCGATTCCACCGCTGAACGCGCTTCTGGATTTCCAAGTTTGGCTTTTGTTTGCCCTTCAAATTGCGGTTCTGAAATTTTTACGGATATCACAGCCGTTAAGCCTTCGCGCACATCATCTCCGCTCAAATTGTCGTCTTTTTCTTTAATATAACCCTTGTTGCGAGCATAAGTATTCAAAACACGCGTCAAAGCAGTTCTAAAGCCCATTACGTGCATTCCACCTTCAGGATTATAGATATTATTAGCAAAGGCCATCACAGTTTCTTTAAAATCATCGGTGTATTGAATACCAATTTCTACTCCCACTGAATCAATTTGTTTATCCACGTAAAAGATATTATCGTGTTTACGTTGTTTTTTATGATTCAAAAATTTAACATAAGAAGCAACCCCGCCTTCAAAATAAAATCCGTAAGACTGAGGTTGTAGTTTGTTTCGCTCGTCAACAATCAAAACCTTTATTCCCTTGGTCAAATAACATTGTTGCCGCAGGTGATCTAAAATATATTTTAGGTCAAATGTTGTTGTTGAAAAAATCGTTGCATCCGGTTTAAATGTTATGGTTGTGCCATGTTTTTTACTAGCTCCAATTTTTTTAATTTTACTTTTGGGTTTACCGTAAGCATATTCTTGATTCCATTCCGCTCCGTTACGATAGATGGTGGCTTCTAAAGTCTCTGATAAAGCGTTAACCACCGAAACGCCTACTCCGTGCAAGCCTCCTGAAATTTTATAACCCGAAGCCTCTCCTCCAAATTTTCCGCCCGCATGCAATTTGGTCAAAACCAATTCCAAAGCAGAAACTTTATATTGCTTGTGAATATCCACTGGAATTCCGCGCCCATTATCAGACACACTCACCGAGTCGTTTGCGTTTAACGTAATAGTTACCAAATCCGCATACCCTGCCATGGCTTCGTCGAACGAGTTATCTACAACTTCCCAAATCAAATGATGCAAACCAGTTTCACCAGTTGAACCGATATACATTCCGGGGCGCTTTCGTACCGGATCCAAACCTTCTAAAACGGATATTTGCTCTGCCCCGTAAGTATCAGATTTTACCTTGTTTTTAACTTCTTTTTCATTGCTCATTTTTGGCATATAACGCGAATATGTTAGCAAAAAACCCTGTTATAATCAAGTAATATTGTCAATACCGATTGTTCCGCGCCACTCTCTGTAAATGCGGGGGAGGTTGCTCAAATCGTCCCGCGCCATAATGCATAATATGGGCAACGAAACATAGCGGTTGGAATCAGGTAATCGGCAACTAAAAAAAATAATCCCGCTGATCAGGATCGTTATCAAGTAGATCATGGTATAAAAAACGCGCTGCAATCGGTAAAGGGCATTGATTTCATGTTGCCCATGTACCGGCAGCGCGTGCAAAGATTCGCGCCACTCTCTTAAGCTTGCGATAATTATCGTGCTTAAGCCGAGAGCGTGTCGGCTCATCCTCGTGCGGCGGGGATAGCCAACTACAAGGCCGTCAAACGCAGCCGTCTGCGTATCCTTTTGGGATTCCGGCCGAGTATCCAAAATTCTGCACACTGGGTATCAAGGTCCGGGCGATCAAACAGGGCCACGACGGCCATCAAATTCCGCCCGATCAAAGTGCGGTGTGCAGAGAAAAAAGGCTGGTGCAGGAAAAAGTCTCGCACCGGTGAATGACGCAAAGCGACCACGTCAAACAACCTTCGCCACCCCGCAGAGATTGAAAAGGCCGCCTCCTCTACGATTGTTGTAAAGCTATCATAAATTTGTATTTTTGTCAAGACCTTGTACAGTTAACCTCTAAGGGTAACTATCTAGGCATCTAAGGGTAACTAAGG
>CAZLVV010000040.1:0-9950 GCA_964563385.1 uncultured Gammaproteobacteria bacterium | reverse complement strand
CCCTTAGATGCCTAGATAGTTACCCTTAGAGGTTAACTGTACAAATACTTGACAAACATTCTTTATTATGGTACGGTCAACTATTTTTCCTCATAAAAAAGAGCCCTTGGGCTCGAGACGTTTTAACCAATTCTGCTTTTCAAAGGCAGTGGAGATGAAGGTAAAATTTTTACGCCATGCTTTAAAAAAATAATTTCAGCTGCTTCTCGCACCACATCATGATCAGCAGGCGCTAAATGATCCAACACGTGATCATTGCATAAAGAACGAAATTTCAGAATTAACTCCAAAGTTATATGGCCTTTGGTAATCCGATAAGCGCAAATCAACAATTTTCCAGCATCTTCCTCCTTGCTATTTGACATGGCTCACCTTCTTTCCATAACAAGACGGACAATAAAGCAAATCCACGCTCATGTCAAGAAGACAAACAGCTCTTGACTCTATTAACAATATTTGATATCATATTTTTCAGTTCTTATTTCAATACAATGGCTTAATTTTCGATAATAACTCAACAAGGAGAAGGTTTTATGTCTAGGTTAGATCGAGAGTTTGGAGGTTCTTCAAGGGTATCTCAACACGATATCCTTCAGGTACATGAACGTGATAATCATGGGCAAACGGAATTCAATCCAAAAATCTCTTCGGAAAATGTGTATTGGGAAAAAGAAAGAGAGCTCCAACCACTCTCCGTCAAGCTGAGCGAACTAGTTATCCGTCCATAAATATTTAAGCCGAACTTTACACTTTACTCCGCTCTCTATCATGAGAGCCTTTTTCTTTTAAGAAATATACGCTAAGCTACTTATATGAATTATTATTTCACTGTTCCCGATAATATTCCCAAAATCCGCTTGGACGTTTTTTTAAATCAACAAATACCCAAATTAACCCGTAGCTATATTGCTAAAAAACTTAAATCCGGAGCCGGATTAGTTAACGGCAAGCCTGCTGTTGTTCACACCTTCCTTAAACCTGGAGACCAAATATTTTTTAATAATGCCGACACCGAATCTTTTACTAAACTTGTTAAAATTAACCAAAAATCTATAAATAATAAATCTCAATTTGATATTAAAAAATATATTATTCAAGAAACTAAAGATTATTTTGTTATCAATAAGCCCGCAGGTTTAATTGTGCATCCTGATGGAACAAATAAAGTTGAAACTCTTGTCGATTTATTAGTTGAATATTATCCGCCCATTGCCAAAATCGGCGAAGATCCCTCGCGCCCCGGTATAGTTCATCGTATCGACAAAGATGTTAGCGGATTAATGGTTGTAGCCAAAAATCAATCCGCTTTTGATAATCTCAAACAACAATTCAAAGAGCGTAAAACACGTAAAAAATATTCTGCCATAGTTTATGGTAGATTCACTAAAAAAGAAGGTGAAATTAAATTCCGTATCGCTAGATCCAAATCAAAAGCTCGTATGGCCGCTCTTCCCGAAAATTCCATCAAAGGCAAAAGCGCATGGACTCATTACAAAGTTATTAAAGAACTGAAGAATGCTTCACTCATCGAATTAGATATTTTTTCCGGACGCACCCATCAAATTCGCGTACACCTTAACGCTCTTAAACATCCAATTATAGGCGATAAACTCTATACGCAAAAACAATACAAAATCATACCAGTAAACCGCCTCATGCTTCAAAGTACCGAACTATCTTTTTTAGATCCGACTACCAGCGATCCCTCAACTTTTACAATCCCACTAGCTCCAGAATTTAAATTATTCATTAAGCAAAATAGCTAATCTCATTCACAATATTTATAACAACTCAATAAGGATTTATTAATAAAATTATTAATTACAAATTGCATAAATTACAAATAAATTTCATTTATTGCAATAAATGAAAAGTTTGATTACAAAGGACCTAATTCGTATCGCAATATATATAGATGTATGCCCTCAATATTATTCATAATCACCGGCCCTTCAGCATCAGGAAAAACTACCGTCGCCGAAAAATTATTGCAACAAAAATTTTTAAAACTAAAAAAAATCACCACTTGTACCACGCGAAACAAACGTCCCAATGAAATTAGCGGTCAAGATTATCATTTCCTTAAAAAAGAAACTTTCGCTCAAGCGATAAAAAATAAAGAAATGTTCGAATGGTCAAAGGTATATGGCAATTATTATGGTTCACGTAAAACAGATTTAATTAAAGCTTTGCAAGGATCTAAAAACATCTTAATCATTGTGGACGTGCAAGGTGTAAAAAAAATTAAAAAAATCATACCCGAATCTCAAATAATTTTTATTGACACGCCCAAAAGCTCTTTAATCTCCAGACTCAAGACCAGAAACTCAACAAAAAAGGATATCGCTAAAAGAATCAGCAAGTATGAAAAAGATAGACAAGTCAAAAAATTAGCAGATAAAACGATTTTTAATATAGAGGGGCAAATAGATCAAACCGTAAATCAAGCAAGCAATTTCATTAAAAAGCGTATTTTGGCTCATAATAAAGCTAAAAAGATACAAACAGATAAAACTTGACACATGAGCATTAAATGGGTATTATTTGCCCACTTATATGGCCAGACAAATCAAAATGCAAATTGCGCCGACAGACGTGCAATCAGGCATGTTAATTCGCGTGCATCAAAAAATCCGCGAAAAAAATCCTAAAGGCGAAGAAAAAGAGCGTATACAAATCTACGAAGGTTTAGTTATTAAAGTTCACGGCAAAAATATTCATCGCACAATGACTGTCCGAAAAATCAGCAACGGCATCGGTGTTGAAAAAATTTTTCCACTTACATTGCCTGCCATTGCTAAAATTGAAGTAATCAGTCAAAACAAAGTGCGTCGCAAAGTTTTAAACTTTGTCCGTGATACAAAAAAACGTTTAAAAGAAATCACGCCCAAAGTAAAAATCAAATCCGAAGAGCTTGCTGTATAGTCTTTTCCAAGCCTCGTTGCAATCTAAAAAATAATTCAAAAAACCGCTTAAGCGGTTTTTTGATTATTATAATAATTAAATAGGTAGTAAATTATAGCAAATTTAGTTAGCAATTCCTTTATCTTTCTCTATCGTAGAGAATTTATTATAAATCGTATCTACCGCAAAATCCAATCTATGCTCAATCACCGAACCAAAACGATAATTCACGTAAAAAGCTTCACTTATATCGTCAACTTTTGAAGCCCAATTTGCCCCATACAAATCCTTCGCCATTTGCTCTGTTGGCACCCAACGCAATTCACCATTTTGATAAACGGCATAAACCTTATTATCAGTTTGAAATTTAACCAATTTGGATCCCGGTCTGTATGTAACATTCCCACCGATAGGAATCTTGGTCATATCCTCAAGTGATATAATTTTTACATCAGCAAAAGTCGGATACCATGTAAAATAAACTTTTTCATTAGGAAAAACATAACGCTTACCATCTGATGCATAATAATAAACCGCCGTATCACTAAAAGTGTTAGGATCTTCATCACTGGGAATTTTAATCAAACTGCCGGCCGGTAAATTCAAATCCAATCCTTGATTAAAATTGATATTTATAGTATTGGGCGATGGATAATCTTCAGCCAAAATCGCATTAAAACTAGCTGTACCGTTTTTTAATGATTTAACATAAAAGAAAACCTCGCCAAAAGAATTAGTAATTCCTGAAGCGGGAGATATTTCGTCCAATATTCCACGCGAAGAAACGAGCTTTACATTAACTCCGCTCATTGCTATACGGTTAACATTGCGTACACGTACGGTAATACGCGCCTGATCTATCCCATCAGCTTTAACCGTATCTTTTGATACCTTCAAAACAGTGCCGGATGGATCAAAATCAATAGCGCAAGCCACATACAAAGGTGTTGATAAAAAAATAAAAGTTAAAAAACAACCAAATGTGCTTTTAAATATTCTTATAATAACTTGCATATTTTTATATATTCAGATTATAGCACATCTTTCAAATATTTTCCTGTCAAACTCTTTTTGTTTTTGGCAATTTCTTCAGGAGTGCCTTCAGCAATTATATAACCACCCTTAGCGCCTCCATCAGGCCCCATATCAATAACCCAATCCGCATATTTGGCAACGTCTAAATTATGCTCAATAACTAAAATAGTATTACCCTTCTCTACCAAAGCATCAAGCACCTTAAGCAAACGATTAATATCATCAAAATGCAAACCGGTTGTTGGCTCATCCAAAATATACAAAGTTTTACCGGTAGCTCTACGCGAAAGTTCAGTGGCCAATTTTACACGTTGTGCCTCGCCCCCAGACAAAGTCGTAGCCGGCTGACCCAAACGCAAATAACCCAAGCCAACTTCGTGTAAAACCGTAAGTTTATCGTAAATCAAAGGCTGATCAGCAAAAAATCTTCTCGCCTCCTCAACCGTCATATCCAACACATCAGCTATATTCTTTTCGCGATAGTTTATCTCCAAAGCTTCGGCATTATATCTTTTACCATGACATTCTGGACATTCTGCATACACATCAGACAAGAATTGCATCTCTATTCTTACATATCCATCTCCTCCGCAAGCCTCGCATCTACCTCCACCTTTAACATTAAAACTGAATTTTCCCGCATCATAACCTCGCATTTTAGCTTCCGGAATATTAGTAAACAAATCGCGTATACCAGTAAAAACCCCAGTATAAGTTGCCGGATTGGATCTAGGCGTACGCCCTATGGGAGATTGATCAACCGATACAACTTTATCCAAATTTTCTATACCCTCAATTTTTTTATGCTCCCCTGGCAATTCCTTGGAGTTATAAAAATGATGCGACAAAGCTCTACCCAAAATATCTAAAACCAAAGTTGATTTTCCAGATCCAGATACACCTGTTACGCAAACAAATTTTCCCAATGGCAATTTAAAATCAACATTTTTCAAATTAAATTCCGAAGCTCCTTTAACTATCACGTATTTTTTATTTCCGGTTCTGCGTTTTTTAGGTATTTCGATTTTCTTTTTACCGGTCAAGTATTGCGCGGTAATTGATTCTTTATTTCTTTTGATTTCCGCCAAAGATCCAGCTGTTACAATCTCGCCACCGTACTCGCCCGCCCCAGGGCCAACATCCACAACATAATCCGCCGCCTGCATTACAGTTTCATCATGCTCAACTACAATTACGGTATTACCCAAATCACGCAAACGTTTCATGGTACCAATCAGTCTTTCATTATCACGTTGGTGCAAACCAATAGAAGGCTCATCTAAAATATAAATAACTCCGGAGAGTTCAGAACCCAATTGCGCAGCCAATCTAACTCTTTGCGACTCTCCGCCGGATAATGAAATCGCGCTACGATCCAAAGTCAAATAACCCAAACCAACATCAATTAAATTTAACAAACGTCTTTTTATTTCCGGAATAATTTGATTTACGACTAATCTTTCATGTTCCGAAAAACCCAGAGGATCTAATTTTTTTTCAATTTTAATTCTAGATATTTTACTAACAGTTTTCTTCTCTTGCTTGTATCCGCCAATCTCCTGAACAAACAGTAATGTATCTTCCAAAGATTGTTCTACAATCGACGAAATAGTTTTATTTGCCACTGTAACACTCAAAGCTGTTCTATTTAATCTTTTACCTTGGCATTCCGGACAAACCAAAACTCGCATATATCCTTCAATTTCTTTTTGCACATAATCCGAATCCGTTTGACGATATTTTTCTTCCAGCATCGCTAATATACCACTAAAAATTTGTTTTTTTCCATCTATTTCATAAACCTCTTCTCCAGTCCCCTCCAATAAAACACTCATGGCTTTTGCCGTAATTTGCCCAACTTCTTGATGAATAGAAAATCCATGAACCTTTCCAACAGCTTCCAGTAATTTCATATAACCAGTTTGATTACCAGCAATGCGTGTCCAAGGTTTAATAGCTCCTTGAGCAATAGTTAATCTCTTATTAGGTATTACAAGTTCCACATCCAATACGAGTTTTGTGCCCAATCCGGTACAAGCCGGACAAGCTCCATGAGGCGAGTTAAAACTGAATAAACGTGGTTCAATCGGAGGCAAAGAAATATTGCAAGAAGAGCAAAATAATGAACTAGAAAATAAAACCTCATCTCCATTATCCTCATTAACAGCAACCACCATGCCATTCCCCAAATCAACAGCCACCTTCAATGTTTCCGCAAAAGCCGTATAAACAATTCCCGAACCTTTTTTAATACGTGAAATTAAAACCTCCACATCATGAGGTTTAGTTTTATCCAATTTCGTATGCAACAATTCATCTATATCCACCAACATACCATCATATCTAACTTCACGATAACCAGAGTTTTTCGCTCCTTGTAAAACCACTTTATGTTCGCCTTTTTGTTGTCTGACCATTGGCGCTAAAACCAAAATATCCGCTTCTTGCGCCATCAATAAAATCTTTTCACCAATTTCTTCCATTGTTTGTTTATTCACTTGCATTCCGCACTCCGGACAATGCACTCTTCCGGCTCGCGCGTAAAGCAATCTCAAAAAATCATAAATTTCCGTAACCGTTCCAACGGTTGAACGTGGATTATGAGATGACGATTTCTGATCTATGGCCACTGTCGGCGAAAGCCCTTGTATTTCATCCACATCCGGCTTGTCCTGCAATTCCAAAAATTGCCTGGCATAACTCGACAAACTCTCCATGTATCTCCGCTGACCTTCAGCGTGTATCGTGTCAAAAGCAAGTGAAGATTTCCCGGATCCTGAAAGACCTGTACAAATAATCAGTTTATTTTTTGGTAAATCTATTGAAATATTTTTAAGATTATGAACGCGCGCTCCTCTTACGCTGATCACATTTTGATTATTTTTTTGTGCTGGCATGATTTGAAAAATTTACGTTCCTACATGCGGGAACAGATTGTTCTTGAGGCTATCATATATTAAAAAAGCTGACAAGTGTGCCAGCTTATCTTGTATTACAATTATTATTGAAGATAAATATCACAGGGAAAAGGAGATTCGCCTTTTATTATTTTTCTCGCTTCATCCAATGTCCACATATCTTGTTTAAATAAAGTAAATGCTTCAGGGTTTTCTTTCTTAAATTCATTCAACATGATCAAATATTCTTTCACATAATCAGGAAAAGCCATATCTGCAACAAGCAAAGCAGGAAATCCTAAAAGTAAATATCCAAGTCTCACACCCGGATTGAAAGGCAAACTCGTTTCAGCTAAATTCGAATTACAGCCTTTCTTATTTACAAAATAAAACATATTATCCAACTTGGATCCCAACGTTAATCCTAAAAGACTCATTTGAGTTACACCGACAACTCCGGATAAAAAAGGATTGGATTTAAGCTGAAATTTAAAAGCTTCCAGTGATTGCATGGCATTAGCGCCAGAAAATTCAGCATCAACATACACAACCATCTGCATACCCAAAACTGATCCACTGGCACCTTTACATTTTTTCTCAAATTCATTTATTTTTGACTCATTAATCTTAAAATCACCTTTCTTGATACATATATTTGTTACAAATCCACCTTGACTTTCAACTGGATCAATATTAACTTCTGCAACTTCTTCCACGAGATATTTATCACCCGCTGAACATAATAAATACAAAAATGCTTTCTTCGGTTTAAACACCGCATTATTAATAACATTCCCTCCAAATGCGCAGTCTGTACAGCCATGTTCGATTGATGATTGTGATTTGCAATCTTTACTTAAACTGTTACTACAATTAATACACAAACCGCCCGAAGGACAATTTTTTCCCATACACACCGCCATAGAATCTCCTCCTTCAATAAAATATTCCCGTCCACATTTGGATTCAGCGATTGTTGTAGTAAAACCTTTTGGCAATTGCGAAGAATAACTTAAAGGTGCATCCGGCGTACCAGCATCCATTAATTTAGCATTTTGATTAACCAAATCCTCGCAATAAACAATATGGTAAAAAGAAATGCGATTAATCACATAAATTTTTGGCACAC
Source organism: uncultured Gammaproteobacteria bacterium (assembly GCA_964563385.1). Classification (GTDB taxonomy): domain Bacteria; phylum Patescibacteriota; class Patescibacteriia; order 2-12-FULL-60-25; family 2-12-FULL-60-25; genus MWCR01. Next base: position 1,985 of record CAZLVV010000040.1, on the reverse strand, counting down.
TTAAAGTAAGCAAATTGGGGTTAATATTAGCAAGCAGAGCATACGCGCCAAGCCCTAATGCCAAACCCACCAAAGAGTCAACCATTGTTTCTTTGCTTTTTTCAATACTAGAAACTACCGAGCTTAACATATACTCAAACGCTCCCCAAATAAAAAATATGGCCGAAACTATAATCAAAATGCCTATCGCTCCATTAAAAACCAAACCTATCATATTGGGCAACCCGGATATACTACTTACTCCAAATATAGGATTTTGCAATTTATATTCCGGATCCCCTGCCACACAATAACCCTGCTCTTGATCGCCTTTAAACGGACAACCTTTGCCTGATTCAAATTTTCCTTCCACAGTTGAACATTCTTTTCGTGTAAAACAAAAAGCATCAATATCTTCATAAGCTCTTTTGGCCCTAGAAGAACCTCCAGCGTCCGCGCCCGAACCAGCAGAAGCTGAAGCGCCTCCGGATTGTCTTTGTTGAACACTGCCTGGCAACAAGTTTTCTCCGTAAATCTTCATTGCTTTTGTTGGTGAATCCGGAAATGAGCAACATATTCCAAAATCCGTTCCACATCCATAACCCGGACCAAAAACCGTTCCGCCTCCACTTGAGCACTGTTCTGCGTCTTTAGTGCATAAAAATAACTTATTTGGATCAGTGCTGGCAGAATTGCATCTATTTTTTTGTACTCTGCAACAAAAAAGCTCAACTCCGTTTTGATCCACACAACCAGCCTTATTGCCTCCATCCGTAGTACCTCGCATTTGCCCGCATTCAGATTGCGTAACACAAGCCGTAAAATACAAATGGCCATCACGTCTACACTGATTAGCCCCGCATGGCATTGGCCCAATACCCGGACTGGGTTTGGTATAGCTTTCACCAGGCGCGCAAGAACCTCCGGTTTGTGCCAAAGTCAAATTAACACCAAAAACAAAAAAAACTCCTACAAAAACCAATACCGCTAACCAAATATTTTTTTTAAACAAAATCATATTTTTAATTTATAAACTTCAATAATTTCTCCGCATCATATACTCCTTCGAGCTTTACTCCATTAACAAAAAAAGTCGGAGTAGCGGTTACTCCAGCCATTTCCGCATCCATAATTGATTGATTAATTAAAGAATCCAATACAGATTGATTAACACAATAATCAAAATTTTTTATATCCACTCCAATTTCGCGCGCATAATCTCTTAATGAAGTTGAATCAAGTTTATCTTGACGATTATACAAAAGTTCATGATATCGCCAATAAACATCGGCTTTGCCCTGTGACCAAACACATCTAGAAGCTTTAGCCGCATTTATGGCATTAGGATGCAAGTCCACAATCGGAAAATCTCTAATGCTAATTTTTATATCCGGACGTTTAGTTTTTAATTCCATAATTGTGCCAACAATCATTTTACAATATGGACATCCGTAATCCACAAAAACAACTATTTCATTAACACTATTTTTATCTCCGGCAAAAGGTTCGCCATCTTTGCCTTTAATTAAATCTTTTAATGTTATTCTTTGTTGTTCAGCCAAAGTATTGCGCATTTTCATTTCCATGGTAGGCTCAGAAATTGGCATAAACTCTTTATTTACCTTGCCGGATTTAATATCTTGATAATAACCGTAAACTTTTACCGCAAACAAAAACAGACCAACTAATACAAAAAAACTAAAAATCAAACCTAAAATAACCCAAAAATTTTTATACCACGACGTGTCTTGCATTTTATTTAATTCTTCCATATTAATATGGAAGTATTATACCATAAATCGCTAAACCTAGAGTACATCTGCATAAGCTCAGATACATATGGCACTCCTTGGATAAGCAGGGAGTATGCAAATCAAACGTCTCAGATATCAAGTAAGGGGTTTTTGGAAACTTAACGATTATGCCATACGCTATACCCGTATGGTCACAGATGAAGCTAAAGACAGAGCTAAAATACTTGCCCATTGGCAAATATACGGCCTAGC
>CAZLVV010000039.1:0-10642 GCA_964563385.1 uncultured Gammaproteobacteria bacterium | reverse complement strand
ACCTTAGTTACCCTTAGATGCCTAGATAGTTACCCTTAGAGGTTAACTGTACATTTCCTTGCCAAAAACTAAATTTCCTGTATAATTATACAGACTTCGGAAGAGTTTATAACGATAACAACGCTTGTAACCACACTACGTTCTTTCATGTGTCCATGCGTCAGGGACTGCTGTTCATATCGTTCATAACGAGTTTTAAGCGGTTGTAACAAATTCGCGGTTCGATAATTGTAATTGGTAATTATTAACTAAATTTCATGGTGGCCATGGTATAATGGTTATTACTCGAGATTGTGGCTCTCGCAATACCGGTTCAATTCCGGTTGGCCACCCCATCGAAAACAAACCCCAGTAACAGCTGGGGCTTTTTCGACTATAAAAATTTTTTATACTTAGTTATCACCACTAAATTCTTTAATAATTTTTTATGAATATCGTTTATCTATTTAGTATTGTTAAAAATAAAAACAAACTATTAAACTAACTAAATTTGTAATTTTCTTTAAAATAATTCAAAAAAATAATCGCCTTATAATTGCAGTATTTTTCGCTTAATTCTAACATCTTCGATTAAAAAATTTTTCCTTAATTTTACATTAATCTTTTAAAAATCATCAGATTTGATGATTCAATAAATTTATAATAATAAAATTATAATAATAAAATTTATTATCTTGTAGAAGTATGCTTATTTTTTATAATGATTATTGTTTTTTATTAAAAAGATGTACAATGTCAATAGTATTAATTAAAATTAATGAATTTTAATTAAACAGGTCAATTATTACATATGAAAATTAAACATCATTTTTTCTTAAGTATTTTAATTCTCACTGGTATATTTAGTTATTCAAACGTTTATGCTTATGGCGAGTGTACGAAGTATGGAATGTTTTCATATTATGATAGTTATACAAACAGCTGTAAATGCATATCTGGCTATGTGTTTAAGGATAATTTATATGGCGCAACATGTGTATCAAAAGACAGTATGTGCCAAGATAGTTATGGCCTCATGTCTAAATACAATATACTTACAGAAAGATGCGAATGTAGTTTTGGGTATATTTTTGGAAAAGATATTTTAGGACGAACTAAATGCATTAGCGCTTCTGAGTATTGTAAGAATCAATTAGGCCTAATGTCGCATTATAATTCATACAAAGATAAATGTGAATGCATGTCGGGTTATATAATATACAATAATCAATGTACTTTTGGTCATACAGTATGTCGTAACAAACATGGAATCCATGTTAGTTATAATAGCTTTGATAATACTTGCGAATGTGATGTTGGTTATACATTTGATAGTGATAATCAATGTGTAAAAAAACAGAATAATGTTTATTTTTTCTTAAAAGAACTAGATAGTAGTAACAAAGTAGCAATAATAAAAAACACATATGATAACAAATATTATAAAATCAAATATGGATTTGGTTGTTTATCCTCCACTTTTAATAAGTATTTATATAAACAGATAGTCGTTAACTTGGGCACTGATTACGATTTAGATACATGGGATACAATCATATTACAAGATGATAATCAAACTTGTGATATTACTTATAGAACCAAGGTTGACTCTGATGCGACGTTATATGAAAAAGACGATGATTCAAATGCCTATAATTATGGTAATTATTCCGTTTTAATGGATACTTATTGTCTAAATCAATATGGAGAAGGTGCAATAGGCATAGGTTCATCTTGTTACTGTGGCATAGGTTACGAATTAAACAACGAAAAAAAAGGGTGTGTTAAAAAAGATATAATATGTCCAATAAATTCAAGTTTAGTAGGAGGTCAGTGTTATTGCAATGAGGGTTATATATTTAATCCTAAAATAGATAGTTGTGTTGATTATAATACCTCATGTCAACTTTCCTATGGTATAAATACTTATGGAGACGCAGAATATTGTTATTGTATTTCTGGACATGTATGGAATGAAACAAAAACTGCCTGTATTACAGTCGATACTACAAATAAAGAGACAGCAACCAGTTTTAAAGACGAAACGGATCAAATCGAGGCAGGCAAGTTTGCGCCTGAAAAATTAGATAGCAAATTAGTTACTCGTTTATTGGGAAGTATTCTGCTACAAGTTGATGAACATGGCGAAGCTTGGTATTTGAATCCAAATGATAACAAACGTTATTACATGAAGGATGGCTCAGCAGCATATCAAATGATGCGCTCCTTTGGTTTAGGGATAACAGATATTGATCTAAGTAAAATACCTATTTCTAATACAGTTGAAGAGATTAAAAATTCATCGAGTATCTGTACTACAAATTCCTTAGCGAATCGACTTAAGGGAAAAATACTACTTCAGGTTCAGCAAAAAGGCGAGGCCTATTATGTTTATCCAAAAAACTGCAGAATGATTTATATGAAAGATGGCAGTATGGCGTATCAAATAATGAGATTGCTTGGATTAGGTATTACTAATGAAGATCTTGGAAAAATACCAAGTAACTAAATATAAAATAACTACTGTCGAAATGGCGTTTGAATGTAATGCATTATGGGAAGTGAGCAATGGTTCAGTATTGTGTAAAAATTATCATGCAAAAATGGAAAGTAGTAAATATCGAGAATCAAAAATTACATCGCAAAATGATGGCACATTTCTCTAAATATGGAACTTGATGAAACAACAAAACAACTTTTTGCTTGTTGGTATCAAATCGGAAAAGAAAATGAAGATTTTCTTATACGTTTCTTTTCCTTCTATCTCTGTCTGAATGTATTGATGGCAAGGTTGTCGGAAAAAGAAACGGATAGAGAAATGATATGTTGGGTAAAAAGGAATGGCAACATCCTGGACAAAGCATATCGTTTAGCGACACGAAATCATTCCTTTCAGAAAGCGACAAAGAGTTTAATTGATCTTTGTCCAGTAAAGGCAGTTGGAAGACAACAAAATAAGGAATTAACGATGGTAGATTTAAATGATTTTAACAGTCTAGTGGATGTTCTATATAGAATTCGCTGTAACCTCTTTCATGGAAAAAAGAACATGATGAATGAGCGAGATAAAAGATTGATCGAAACCGCAATTCCTATTCTTGATGGATGGATGGAGCACATACAGAGTTTAATAAATCAAAACTCACACAATAGCTGATAATCAGGTACACGATGACAGATTCACTATAGCGATGTGAACAACCTCTATAATGCCACCCCATCAAAAATAAACCCCAGTAACAACTGGGGTTTTTTTCGACTATAAAAATTTTTTATACTTAGTCATTATCAAAATTATTTAAGAATTTTTTATGAAATCGTCTGCATAGAATAAATAAAAACCATCCAAGTAGATGATTGTGAGTCCTAAACACAAATGTTATTTGAACGCATTTGATTTTACATTATTATTCTTTTTTGATCATCCAAACACCCTATTCAACTCTTCTGATAACAAGACGGTCTTTACATGATCAATACATCCAATCATCATCATACTATATTTCCCATGACCACCTCCGCACAAAAATTTTAATATATAAAAACCCCGTGATTCTCGGGGTTTCCCTTATCAATATTACATGTTAAGCGCTATGCATTATATATTTTAGTGCTGACAATCAGGTCCATGAACATGCTCGCCATGATGTTTCGCGTATTCCGCATCTTGTTTAGCAAATTTTTCCAAAGTAGCTTTATAATCTTTAATGCCTTTTTCCTTCAAAAATTCCAAAGTCTTGCGGTTACGCATCATGGCTTGCACATAATTTCTATATTCCGGAGAACTAATTTGATCTTTAGTTTGTTTGTCCTGATCTTTAGCCGCATCCAAAATTCTATCAATTTCCATATCCAATTCCTCATCTGCTACATCAATATTATTTTCTTTTGCCGTATTTCTTACATAAACAGCTGTTTTGACACGTTTTTCTGCCGTGGGCAACATATCTAATTTAAATTCATCTGCTGATTTTTTTATACTAGATAAATAATCTTCCATTCTACCTCCACGCGATTCAATGTCATAACGCATTTCCTCAAACATTCGACGCATTTCTTCTTTAAGTAATATTTCCGGTACTTCGGTAAATGAACTTCTTTCAATCAATGTTTCCAATAATTCTATTTCTGCAACTTCTAACGCCCTTCTTTCATTTTCCATACGTAAATTTTTACGCAAAAGATCTTTAAGCGCATCCATGGATTCTAATCCCAAACTTTTTACAAACTCCTCATTCAATTCTGGCAACTTAATTTCATAAACCTCTTTTACATCAACTTCAAAATCCACATCTTTACCTGCATAGACTTTATCATAATGTTCTTTCGGAAACGGCAAAGTAAACTTTTTCTTATCACCTTTATTTACCCCCAATAATTGCTCAGTAAGCTTAGGAATATAATGATTTTCATTTAAATAAATACGATAATCCTTTGCTTGTCCGCCTTCCAAAAGCACTCCATCTTTTTTCATTTCCATGTCAATCAAAACCATGCCCTCTTTTTGCGCTGGTTTAATACTAATAACCTCTTGTCGACGCATAGCGCGCAATTCTTCAATAGCTTTATCAATTTCATCTTCTTTCACATCTTTAACATTCAAAGATACAAACGGCTCATTTATCTCATAAGCTTTACGAATCGTGGGCATAATAGCCACGACACAAGTAAATTTAATATCTTGATCCGGCGTCAATTGATCTACCGAAATTTCCGGAGAACCTATGGTTTCAAAATCATTATTCAAAACAGCTTTAACATATTTAGCTCGAATAATTTTTTCTAAAGCCAATTGCCACAACTGCATCTTCCCTCCTAAAATTTTAATTATTTCGGATGCCGGAGCTTTTCCAGGCCTAAAACCGGGTACGGGTTTATTTTCACTCACTTCTTTAACAGTTTCATCCAAAAAAGGTTTCGCCTCTTCCGGGGTAACTATAAATTTTAACTCGATCTTCGAGCCAGCTAATTCATTAATTGTTGTTTCCATAATCCGCAAACTATAAGCAAAATTGTAGTTTTTGTCAACATTATAAAGATATTAGTTGCAAAACTAATTTAACAGTATTTATGACACGCTTAATATATTTATCAAATGCACTAAATAAAAATTTAATAAAAGCAAATTCTTCAAAAAACTTAATTCATTTTTAACCTGCTATTTATAATCTCTAAATATAGCAACTCTAACTTTCAATTAATTACTTAATATACAACAATGGATTGACTCTCGAACCATTAACATAAACCTCAAAGTGAATATGTGGCCCCGTAGAACGTCCAGTAGAACCCATCATGGCAATAACCTCTCCTCGTTTAACCTCATCACCCACGTTAACAAATAATTTTGAAGCATGCGCATAACGCGTCTTCATGCCATTAGGATGCTCTATCATAACCTGATAACCATAGCCACCAGAATTCCAACCAGAAATTGTTACAATTCCATCTTCAGCCGCATACAAAGGCCTAGGCAAACTACCAGATATATCCAAGCCAGTATGTCTCCAACTATAATATTGTGTAATAATTTTTGCCGAAGTTGGCCACAATAATTTTGTTGTTATACCCGTCTCAACAGCATCAGCAGGTTTAACAACATCCGCAGTTTGCGACGGAGCCGTATATTGCGTAACACCCGGTTCACGTAACTGATCACGACTTACAGCCACTACACGATTCTGTTCTATAACCGGAGGCATTCCTCCAGGAATAATTAATTCCTTTCCCACGGGAACTTTATCATTCTCTAATTGATTAAATCGTATTATATCATCAATATTCCCTCCATATTTCTTAGAAATCGCGCTTAAAGTATCTCCAGATTTTACAGCAATCAAAACACCGGCCACCGGTAAAATTTTTAATTTATCTCCAGGCCGTATATATTGACGTTCAGAAAGATTATTGGCCCATAAAATTGTTCCCACGTCAATATCATAATCTCTAGCTATCGTGCCCAAGCTATCACCAGCTTTAACCGTATATATCTCAATTTCTGTTCTTGCAGGTTTTAATGAATTGCCTGCTTTTTCATCATCAGACGAAAGAGGACGTAAAACCAAAGTACCAGCTACTTGTGTTGATGTAATCTGAGGCAATTCATCTCCAGTTGAGTAATTAAAATCAATATAAGGTATAGCTTCTATAGTACCAAGTGGCAACCTAGCAGAACCTTGCAAAGCTTCTTTGTCATAATCATAACGCAAATCCTCTTGAACAATTTCCGATTCACCATTAGTCATGATTGTATACAATAAACTACGTTCACCAGCGTCATGAGCCATGGCTTGTTGCGTTTGTAAATTTATATAAATAGTCGAAGAAGCCGCTATTATCAATGAAAAATGAAATAAATATTTATTAGTTATTAAAAACAAAACAAACCCCCTAGCCGGTAAAGCTAAACGATTAATTCTTAAACGACTAATAAGCAAAAGACTATACAATGGCAAAATAATAATTTTCAACAAAATTCTGCCAATAGGCTTTAAAGCTTCATAAATAATTTTTACGAAAAAATATTCCAACCCTTTTTTTAGGGCGCGTATAAGCCTAAATAAGTGAATACCTAGTTTCGTCCAAAACGCTGATGGTATTTTAGTAGGAATAGAAACCCCCGATAATAACGCACAATCTAGCCAAAATTCGTTTATCGTATATCCCAATTAGCCAAAAAGTGTGTTAACTTAGCGAATAAATATATATCGACATTTTATGTAGTGCGCATAGAAAGCTATCAAGGCCTTCATTTATTGTCAATGAATTTGTCCACTTCTATGTCAAATAGATAACAATTTTTACAAAATTTTGCTCTATTAAGCAAAAAATCAAGCGCGTAATAAATAATTTTTTAAACGTTAACAGGTATTGTCACAGGTTCTTCATCAACAATTTCCGTTGATTCATTTTTTTTCGTTTTAGGATGTTCAATCGTATAAATCAAAGCCGAAAGCATCTTTTGTATAATGGTATTTATTTCAACCAATTCTTCTGTTTCTTTTGTATGTTCCGGAAACAAATCTCCAATCAATAACAAATATGTTTCACATTCATACGAACTATTACGCGCGTAATTTAAACATTTTACAAAATCCGTTTTAGCCCATTTACGTTGACCTTGAGCAATTTGCACGGGCATAGAAAACGCTCCCCGTGTTAATTGAGATGTAAGTGCATACCTCTCCTCTTGCGGTAACGCTCGTACCAATGCATGCACTCCTTTAGCAAAATCATAAGCTTGTTGCCAAACAACCAAATCACGAAACGAAGTTTTCTTATAGTTTGTTTTATTAGATGATGTAGTATTCATATATATAATAATTTTACGCGCTTGATTTTTTGCTTAATTATAATTTCAATGAAGTTTAAGAAATATTATCGTTATAAAACATTTATAAATATTTACAATAAATTAGGGCGGTTTCAAATCGATTATTAATTTTGTAAATATTTTAATAAATATTTTCTGTAAGATATTATTAAAACTTATCATAAATAATTTAAAAAATTTCAGAAGATTCTTGTTGTCTATATTGCAAAGATTCTGCAACATGTTTCGCTTCTATTATTGACGATGAATCCAAATCCGCAATAGTGATAGCAACACGCAAAACTCTAAAATACGAACGCGCGGACAAATGAAAACGATCTGTTGCTTGACGAATTAATTTTTTAGCAGATTCAGTCTGTATAAAAAACTTACGAACAGATTCGCTAGATAATTCAGCATTAGTAATAACGCCTGTTGCTTGACGACGTTCAAATTGCTTATCACGCGCCAGCTGAACACGTTCCCGCACAATGCTTGAAGATTCTCCACTATCCAAATTCATCAATTTTTCCGTTGGCACACGTGGTACACAAACTTTGAGATCTATTCTATCCATCAATGGACCGCTAATTTTTTTTATATAGCGAACCACTTGTTGTTGGGTACAAGTACAAGCGCGTTCAGCGTCTCCAAAATAACCACATGGACAAGGATTCATTGCCGCAACCAAAGTAAAACGAGCCGGATAAGTTACTGTTCCTTGAGCGCGCGAAACCGATATTGTGCCATCCTCCAGAGGTTGACGAAGATTTTCCAAAACTTGACGAGAAAATTCTGGAAACTCATCCAAAAACAAAACTCCCCTATGCGCCAAAGATATTTCTCCGGGCTTAGGAGTTGAACCACCGCCCACCAAAGCCGCTCCGCTAGCCGTATGATGCGGAGTACGAAAAGGACGCGTTGCGCAAATTCCATCACGAGGCAAAACCCCAGCAACCGAATGTATACGCGTAACTTCCAGCGCCTCTTCACGAGTCAATTTTGGCATGATGCCTGCAAATGCGCGCGCCAACATGGTCTTGCCTGATCCAGGTGGCCCTGACAATAAAACATTATGCCCTCCTGCGGCCGCAATTTCCAAAGCGCGCTTAGCTTGTTCTTGCCCGCGCACACTTGCAAAATCCAAACTAACTACTGTATTTAAAACATCTTCAAACTCCACAGTTTTTTGCGGAATAATTCTCTTTTCACTCGACAAATGCTCTACAACCTCTTTCAAATTTTCTGCCGGATAAACTATTACCCCATCAACCAACGCCGCTTCTTTAGCATTATTTTTAGGTACAATTAATTCTCGATACTTATGCTTAGACGCAAACATAGCTGATGATAAAACTCCATGAACCGGACGCAGATCTCCATTTAAAGCCAATTCTCCAATCAAAATCGGCCAACCGTCTTTCGGTTCAATTAAATCTTGATTACGCGCCATAAGAGCAATAGCCATCGGCAAATCATACCCAGACCCGCCTTTTCGTAAGTCCGCAGGCGCTAAATTTACTGTTACTCTTGGTTTGCCAATCGTTCTACCTATGCTCTTAAGAGCGCTCCTTACCCTCTCCCTCGCCTCTTGCACTGCCGTATCAGGCAAGCCCACAACATGAAATGCCGGATTTCCAAAACTCATATCAGCCTCAACGCCAACACCATAAGCATCTAAACCGATTATTGCTGTGGTAGGAATAACTTTCATATACTTAAATTCGTAAGAGGTACAAATAAACTTAATTAAATCTAAAATCGTATAACTTGAACTTAAAAAAATATTTTTATAAGCTAACTTTATTTTTATAAACTTCTACCTTAAAAAAACTTAACAATTTTATTTTCTGCTCTTGTTATATCGTAACAACTCATTCAAACTCGACAAGATGTTTGACAATTCACAAAATAAACAAATAAATATCGCAATAATAATCATCAATATTGATGTCAATAATTCTCAACAATCCCCAGCCTCATGAATTCATTAAGATTAAAATTCAAAGTTCATCATAAGCTATTTAAATATCTCTTAATGAATTTTTATAAATTAAAAACCCCATTCTCTATCGAGAATGGGGCGAGAAAAACAAAGTTCAGAGTGAAGTGTTGCGATTAGGTGGTGTCATCACTTTCAACGGATGTGTAACTTCCGCAGGAATTTCATGACGCACGCCATTGAGCGAGTAATATAGTGTTTCCACTATCATCTCTCGTCCATTGGTGACCGACTTTTCAATCAAGCGGTCTAACCCAATCGCAACATCTTGATCGCAAAGTTTTGCGGTAAATGGCGCAACTACCGCCACAAAATTTTGCGGAACCGTAGGCGTTGGCGAAGGCGGAGTTGCAGACTCTTCTTCCTTTTTATCACCTTCTTCTTCCGAAGGTGGGGAATTAGCGAGAGAAGGATTAAGAACCGCGCAATCGATTAAAATCGATTGAAAATCATATACCAATTCGTATCGATTCAATGCCTCCTTCTTCGTTCCAGTATCACTTCTCCTTTCCACTGTGCGCGCCACATATACCGGCCTTCCTTCAATCATATTAAACGAAGAAACTTCAGCATACGGACCTCGCTTTTCCGTAAGCCGACGCACTGTGATATTATTCGGAGGAGGGACATCTTTCAAACGAGCCCAAAACACCGGTTCTTTAACAGAATAGAACCTATGTCTATTGTGGCGCAATACTTGAGACTCTGGATATACCAACTCACTTGATGCAAATCGATATCCCATAATCTCCAAAAATTCGCATTGACCTGCAAAACAAACAGATCCGTCAGGTTTATCCGTCACTATATATTGTGTAGTTCCGCTTGAACCCACGTCAAAATAATAATTCCAAAACCTAGAACCTTCTTGTTCATCGCTAAAGGATGGTTTTAATGACACTCCTTTTGGAAGCTTATCTCGAGACCAGAAAGGAGGTGTATTATACTCATCAGGTTTAGGATGAAGCCTATACTCCTCAGTCCGTCTTCCTTCTTTTTCTATACTCCAAGTATATACAGTCGATCCATTTGCAAAAGTAAACTCCAATTTGTGCTGATCGCCTCCACTATAATAAATAAACGAACCAATGACTCCAGCAACAACCAAAACCAAAACAGCATAAAGAACAAAACTTCTCATCTTTCTCCTCCTTTTACGCTGAAAATGTTTCAAGTTATTATTAAAGTGAGTGTTACGAGATTTATTATGTTAACTACGACGGGTATTATTTCCGATCTAAAATTATCCAAAGAACAATTCAATATGACACATTCTTAAATTTTTGTCAATATTGTGTACAGTTAACCTCTAAGGGTAACTATCTAGGCATCTAAGGGTAACTAAGGTT
>CAZLVV010000038.1:0-10763 GCA_964563385.1 uncultured Gammaproteobacteria bacterium | reverse complement strand
AATTCTTAACCCAAGAATACTCCAAAGAGTGCCATATGTGGTGGACGCGTACATGTGTTTGTCAAAATAAAGAATAGATACTACAATATCATTCAATTTTAAATTATAAAAATAGTTTTTCTATGAATGATGATCAAATGATATCCGCCGATGTAGGAATTATTGGCGCGGGTCCAGCCGGATATTCAGCTGCCGTGTATTCCGCGCGAGCAGGGTTTTCCGTTGCTTTATGGATGGGGTCAGAGCCAGGTGGGCAACTTACAACAACTAATGATGTTGAAAATTTTATTGGCTTTCCGGAGGGTATTAAAGGCCCAGAGCTCATGCAACGTTCTAGAGAACAAGCTATTCGTTTCGGCGCGCGATTATTAGAAGGTAAAGTTGTTAAAATAGAGCTGATAGAAAGCGAATTTATTTTGCATGGCGAAAAAGCTTCGGGCCGTGTTCGATCAGTAATTATAGCCACAGGCGCTGTTGCTAAATGGCTTGGCTTAGAGTCCGAAGAAAAGTTTAAAGGTAGAGGTGTTTCAGGTTGCGCTACTTGCGACGGTTTTTTCTTCCGCGATAAAAATGTGGCCGTGGTCGGCGCTGGTGATGTGGCCATGGAAGATGCTCTAACTTTGGCTAAATATGCTACATCCGTCACAATTCTCGTTCGCAAAGGCGAAGAAGATATTAAAGCCAGTAAAATAATGTACGAGCGTGTTAAAGCCAATTCCAAGGTTAAATTCATTTTTAATACCGAAATTCAAGAATTTGTAGGAGGTGTTAAATTAGAAAAAATCATTGTTAAAAATAATGTTTCCAATGAAATATCCGAAATGCCTATTGATGGTGTATTTATTGCCATTGGTCACAGACCAAATACTGAATTTTGTCGTGATTTAGTTAATTGCGATCACGAAGGATATATCATTACACAAGGAGTTAAAACCAATATTGAGGGTATTTTTGCAGCCGGTGACGTCATGGATCGAGTTTATCGTCAAGCTATAACTTCAGCTAGCGCTGGTTGCATGGCCGCGCTTGATGCTAATAAATATTTGGAAAGAAAAGCGCGCTAAAGTAGTTTATCTTAACCTAAACAATAAAATCAGAATCTACAGATTCTGATTTTATCTTATTGTTTAAAGTAATTTTATCGCAAACTCCACTCGCTATACCAAACGGATGATTATTTAAAAGTTCCCACCATTCTTATTCAGGATCAAGATCTTGATTAAGTATGATCAATATTCAATATAATTATAATTTTTTTTACCTATTGTATTAACTTTTTTGTCATCATACATCTGATTAATATCAAAACAAAGTGTTAAATTTTTATACGTGATATCTGTCGTTAAGCAATTTTTTTTGGTATTTTTTATTTAGTTAAATCATTAAAAGAATCGTTGATATATAAAATACATTTTGTTTCATTCAATATAAAAACATCAATGCCCATATTTTATCGAATCAATTCAGTAAAAAAACAATTTATACTATTTGTCTTTAAGAAATTTATTACTTAAATATTTTGTTCTTTCTACTAGTCGCTTATCCCCTTGACTTTCATTAAAATTTCTGTGTCACAATATACATGAAAGAAGAAAAAATATTTGATTTTATTTATGTTTGGCGTAAGTTTTTTTATTTTTTCGGTTTTTTATTTGGCATAGCCATTCATTCCGCAACTCCATATCATAAATACACTTATACAATTTGGTTAATTTTATCTTTTTCGTTATTAGTAATTTTTATTTTGTTTCGCAAGCGATCAGTTCCAACGATTGTTTTTTTATTGGCTATTATTTTAGGAATTTTGCGTTTTGATTTGTCTGTTCCGGTTTTGTTATCCGGAAGCGTTGAGTCATCTTCTGCTGTGGTGCAAAATGTCTGGTTTGGTTCGTATGGCATAAGTACGCTTGTGATGATTGAATCTGGCGGAGTTTTTGCAACCCCAATTAAATTACAACTATCTCTTAAAGATGAAATTCCTATTGGATCTAAAATTAATTTACAGTGCACTATTAAAAACAATCAAAAATACACTAATGAATCGGAGTATCAACAAGCAATGAGTTATTATTACACAGGTCAAAATTGCGCCAATGCCAAGGTTCAAATTATCAAATCGCCATCTTTTTGGGATATGCGGGATATTTTTAGAATTTGGCGCGATGGAGTCAAGCGTAGGATATCATTGGCTTTACCCGGAGATGAAGGAATTTTAATAGCCGGAATATTATATGGCGAACGCAATCTCTCTTCTTTTTCCAAAGATTTATTTCGTCGTGCTGGTTTAACTCATATTATAGCCGTTTCTGGTTCCAATTTTACTCTAATTATTACTGTAATTTTTTCGATTTTGCTGGGTTTTGGTTTTTGGCGACATCAAGCTTTTACCATCACAACAGCTTCCATGATTTTATTTTTTGGTTTTGTTGGATTCTCCGCATCAGTTGCTCGCGCCGCTTTAATGGGTTGGATTCTGCTTTTGTCGCGTCATCTCGGACGAAGTAATAATATTTGGTATCTTTGTTTATTGGTAGCATTTTTGCTTTGTTTATATGATCCGTGGATGCTAATTTATGATGCCGGATTTGCATTATCATTTTTAGCAACCATGGGTTTGGTTTTATTTACACCGATATTAATGGATCATATGAAGTTTATTCCTTCAATCGGAGGTTTACGCGAAGCTGCAGCCACAACTTTTTCAGCGACTTTGATGACATTGCCATACGTGTCGTTGGTTTTTGATCGTATATCACTTGCCGGTTTATTTACTAATTTGATCGCCGTACCTATTGTACCTTGGGCGATGTTGTTTGGTTTTATTTCTGCAATCTTTGGTGGCGCGTTTACATATATCGATCTTCCAGCATTGGGTTTAAGCAAGGCAATTTTTTTATCCGCGAAAATCGCGGATATTTTTCCTTGGTTAGATATCCACATTCAAGGCATGAATATATTTCTCTGCTTTGGATTGTATGTATTAATTATAAGAATTTGGTTTTTATTACGCAAAAAAAATGACTTATACACAAAGCAATCAATATATTGTAATTCAACTACTTGACAAACTCGCTTTTGTTATAATTCTTTAACAATTTTTATTTCAATCAAAACCCAATATTTATTATTTATTATTTTGTTATTTATTAATTTACACAAAATTTTGTCATCTGTTAGTTATCGCTTGAATTGACCTTAATACAAATAATCTTGACACTATAAGTAAGGCTTTAATTGCCCATGCACCAAAACAAATGCGAGCGCAGGTATAATACTCCGAAAATATATTAAACAGCTAATCGGGATGCCCCAAGGAGATCACGGGCCTTGGATGCAACCGCGAGCCGGTACGGCTACTAGCTCGAAAACGATTCGCCACGCCATGAGGAGATGGCGCGAAAAATATACAGTGTTAAGCCAGTTGGAGTATTACATGTTGTTTCATATAACGGTTCACAATTTCGTCGCAAGAAGCCTCTTCTTTGTCAGGCATCTTGTTTAGCAAAATCCCGCCACGAATTGGCTAAGGATCAAGCGCGAATTTGAGAGCGTTGTTTCATGGCATATGCCGAGTGCCAAAAGTTATACCTGCGCTTCATTTAACTAATGAGCTCTCTAACATCCATCGAAACTAGTGGCGATGGATGAGGAGAGGAACATGAAAAGCACATTCACAATTAAACAAACCGGCAAACCTACTCACTCTACTCAAAGATTGCGTCTTACTTCTTTAGAAGATATTATACGTGGCTTCATAACATTTCTTAGCTTAATAGTTATGACATTTATTATAGTGGTTCTTGCATCATGTGCCATGACCAACGAAGAAGATGTCAATAAAATTACCGGAAGATCAATTACACAAACCTCGGGGCAAACTTGTTTACTTTCCGATATACGTTATCCAACCAACTCTGAAGATTTTGAGGATGCTAATCTATTGTACGGAGGTAGAGGATTTTTACACGAATACAATGGTATTAAGCATCTTGGTCGCGATTTGATATTCTCTGCAGGCACAGTTATTCATCCCATCGCTTGTGGCAAGTTGGTGGTTTATCGACCAGCCAAAGGTTATGGAACTTTAGTTGCTGTTTTAGAGCATGAATTGCCTTATCCTATCGAAGCGATTAATGGAGAGGGTACTCATGTTACAGTAAAAAAGTTTCTATCAATTTACGGTCACGGTAGCAAAAGCGATCCCACGGGTTTAGGTTCCAATTTATCTTGGCAAATCGATCAAAATTTACAAGATTCGGATGTATTAATGTATATTCAAGCCGATAAAGATGCATCAGGGCAAGATATTAATGGTGACGGTCCAGAGCATTTGCATTTTGGTATTCGTTTACAATCCATGAGCGAAGCCATAAGCACCGATCCCTCTGCATGGTTCAGAGGAGACGATTCAGCTGATGGCAAATATAAAAAATATTTTGCTGATCCAAAGGTGTTCATGCAAACTTTGTTTGAGTCCTTCGGTGATGCGGTTTCACCTTCGGTAAATACATCTTCAGCAACTAATCATCCTATTGGCACCTTGCTCTTTGAACAGAATACCGGGAAAGATTGGTTGGTTGTTGAGTCGGATCAAATTCTTGATGTCAGCGCTTATCATATCCTTCCACGTTCTTGCCGAGTGTCTACCGGAGCCAGCGAATTATCGTGTTACAAAAAAATAGCTTTTCATCCTTTGTCCATGACTTTGGATGCCGAGGTTATTAAATTCGATGGTTCGCCTGAGGTTTATCGTTTTTTCCCAGGTCCAGGCTATGAAACAACTGGCTATCAAGTCTTTCTTTCTTATGAATCTTTCTTATCGTGGGGTTATAAAGATACGGACATCAAACATTTTCCAGCTTCTAAAAAACAAGAGATGATAGGTTCACTCAAGCACCAAGGAGGAATTGGAATGATGCCAGGTACCCTTGTAAAAGCCACTAACCAAAGCGAGGTCGCCGTGGCTAATCAACAAGGTACACGCCTTCCTATCTTTCATTGGGATGTTTTTCAGCAAGCCGGTTATAATCAAGCGTGCATTTTCGAAATTGATGGTTCAACACTAGATGTTGTGGCCGGAACTCGTTCTAAAAATATATTGACGTCCGCGTCTTTACTAGAATGTCCAGCTAAATCCGAGTCAATCATATGTGATCCGGGTAGTGTCTTACCTTGTACTTGCGATTCTTTACCAGGCACTCAATCTTGCTTGAATGATGGCACACAATTCGGGCCTTGTATTTGCAACCCAGATTCGAGTAACAATGTTCCTGAGTGCAATCAAGGCGAATTCCGTGATTGTTCTGCAAAATGTCCTTCTAACCATTCTGGATTGGAAGCTTGCTATGAAGGCTATTGGTCCGGTTATTGCGTTTGCTCCAATCAGAATGGCGCAGGGGGTTCTGCCGGCGCAGGAGGAGATCCTAATTCAAATGGATCATCTGGAGCTGGTGGATCTGGTGGGGTAAATGGCTCCGGCGGTTCAAGTGGTAATTTTATCTCGGTTACTTTAGAATATTATGGTCCTTCATGGACAACTCCGGTTATTGAAGCTTCATGGGGCGCTAGGCCGTATGGCGCAGTTCCTGGCTGCATTCCCACCACTTCGGGGCATACACTATGCACTTTTGATGTGCCTCAAACGATTCTTGATAGTATGTATTGGCAAGTGAAATTAGGTAATAATCGCTATTGGGGCGATACATCAGGCATAAGTCCCGCGCCTTGTGTACCTGCGGAAGAATTGTCGAATTATCATGGTACCGAGGTTACGATTATCGGCACTGTCAGCCTAAAACTCAATGGAGTTCCCAAGTCCTTCAACATTTGTTCCAATGGTATCATGAACCCAGCATATTCCAATATTTGTGGAGAAAGCCCTTATCCTTACATGAACGGTTGCTTCCTCTGACAGTTATTGGTTCAAAAATATTAGTTATAGGTTCTAATCTAATAAAATCCAAGCCCCGTTGTTTCGGGGTTTTTCTAAATACAAAAAACGTAGTATTTATTGTTTAAATATTCGTAATTTTCACGAAGCGTTAATAGAGTAAATGAGTTATCCCCAATGACTACTTTGTGTCCATTTGCTAAGCTTATCTATATAGAACAAAAACAGAACAATGTATGCAAAAATTACAAATAATAAATAATAAAGAAAATATATCCACTTGCTTTATTATTTATAAGTTTAATTTATTTGTTATTCAATCTTTTTATATAAATTTTTAATTGAATTAAAAAATTATGGCAAAAAAATCCGTTACTAGCGAGCAGGATGCTCGCAAAATAGCAGCTCAAGAAGCCATCGATCAAATTAAAGAACGTTTTGGTGAAGGTTCTATAATGCGTTTAGGAGAGGCTAAAAAAATGGTTGTTGAAGCTATTCCCACAGGGTGTCTCTCTTTGGATCTTTCTCTTGGTGTTATGGGAGTTCCACGTGGTCGTATTGTTGAGGTTTATGGCCCCGAGGCATCCGGCAAAACAACGCTCGCTCAACATATTATAGCCGAAGTTCAAAAAATGGGCGGATTAGCCGCCTTTGTGGATGCGGAGCATGCCTTGGATCCGGATTACGCCAAAAAAATCGGTGTTAACATCAATGATTTGTTAATCTCTCAACCCGATACGGGTGAACAAGCTCTTGATATTGTCGAAACTCTAGTTCGTTCCAATGCCGTTGATGTTATCGTGGTTGATTCTGTGGCCGCCCTCACTCCTAAAGCTGAAATCGAAGGCGAGATGGGTGATTCTCATGTGGGTCTTCAAGCTCGTCTTATGAGCCAAGCTTTACGTAAGCTCACGGCTGTTGTTTCCAGAACAAAAACAGTTGTCATATTCATCAATCAATTACGTCAAAAAATAGGTGTCATGTTTGGCAACCCCGAAACAACCACCGGAGGGATGGCTCTCAAATTTTATTCGTCGGTTCGTATCGAAGTACGTCGAAGCGCTCAAATTAAAATGGGTGAACGCATAATCGGCAACAGAGTTAAAGCCAAAATTGTAAAAAACAAAATGGCCGCTCCATTTAGGACATGCGAATTCGATATAATGTATAATGAAGGCATTTCCATTCCAGGTGATCTTTTAGATCTTGGGGTCGAATGGGGGGTTATTAAAAAAGCTGGTAATAGTTACTCATATAAAGAAATGAAATTGGGAGTTGGTCGCGAAAATGCTAAAATGGCTTTACGTCGAGAACCCGAGGTAATGAAATCAATTCGCAATGAAATTATTGAATCTTGGCGCGCCAAAGAGGATGAATCGGTTCCGCCGAGCGTCAAAAGCGCTTTTATCGATGAATTATCGTCCGAGCAAGAATAGTTTTGTAAAATAATTTATAGACGAGCGTTGTATTTTGCGGTAAAATAAGCGTAAACATGCCCAGACGTAAAAATAATTATAAAAAATTTAGTCTTAATTTGGATTCTCAAACCAAAAAAGGCATAATCACCGTCATCTTATTTGCTCTGGCGATTTTTATCCTATTATCGATTTTTGATTTTGCTGGTTCGGTAGGTCATTCTTTAGATATGGCTTTGGCGCATGTTTTGGGTTGGGATAAACTAGTTTTGCCTTTTTTTATTTTTGCTATTGCTGTCCATCTTTATTCACCGGATTATTTACCATTAAAGCTTTCAAATGGCATAGGGTTTTTATTATTTTTTATCGGATTTAATCCTCTAATTCATTTGCTTACATTTAAAGACATCTCTGCTGAGGCTTCGGCTATTGATGCCACTGCCGGAAAACTAGGTCAAATGTTGGCCGAGCCCTTTATTCCTTTGTTCGGAGTAGCTGGCGCGATAATTTTTTTTATTGCTGTTTTTGGCACAGCACTAGTTTTAATTTTTAACACTTCTTTATCAACTTTAGGCTCTTGGTTGATGTCAGTAATAAATTTTATAATCCGCTTTGGATCATATATCTTAAATCCAATTTATAACATAATTTCAAGTTTATTGAAGCGTAAGTCCAAATCGATAGACTCTCCATCCGTGGCCATCGAAGAAGATGAAGAAGATCAAGAAGAAACCGATAACGAAAAAGGAGATAATGAAAACGAAGATCAAATCGAAATCGTAAGCACTGCAAAACACGGATCCCCTAATTTAATGAAGGCTAAAACCGTTAAACTTGTCAAGCCACGTCGCCGTCATCCAAAGATTGATATACCAAATGAACTTTTAAATAAACATGATCAAAAGCCTACTTCCGGTGATATTCATAATCGTCAACTCATAATTCAAAGAACATTAGAAACTTTTGGCATCCCTGTTGATATGGATGAAGTTGCAGTTGGTCCAACTGTTACTCAGTTTACTTTTAAGCCCGCAGATGGAATTAAGCTCAATCGTATTACCGCTCTTCATAATGATTTGGCCATGGCTTTAGCTGCGCATCCAATTCGCATAGAAGCTCCTATACCTGGTAAATCTTTGGTTGGTATTGAAGTTCCTAATCAGAGCGTTGCAATCGTTGGTTTGCGTGAACTTTTTGAAACCAAAGATTGGCGCGATCGCAAGAGCTATCTCAGTTTTGCCTTGGGTCGCGATGTTAGTGGCAAACCTTGGATTGTTGATATCTGTCGCATGCCTCATTTATTGGTAGCAGGAGCCACGGGTTCTGGTAAATCTGTTTGTTTAAATAGCATTATCATGTCTTTGCTGTATTCCAATGGTCCTGATGATTTAAAAATGATTTTAGTTGATCCAAAACGTGTTGAGTTTCCTATTTATAACGGCATTCCTCATCTCATTACTCCGGTTATTACAGAAGTTGATAAAACAGTAAACGCTCTCAAGTGGGCTGTTCGCGAAATGAATCGTCGTTTTGATCTTCTGTCAAAAATGCAAGCGCGTGATATTGCAAGTTACAACGAAAGATGCCAAGAAAAACTTCCTTATATTGTCATGATAGTAGATGAATTGGCTGACCTTATGGTCAATGTTAAGCAAGATGTTGAATCGCAGATTGTCCGTTTAGCGCAAATGTCTCGCGCGGTTGGTATTCACTTAATTCTGGCTACACAAAGGCCATCGGTGGATGTGATAACCGGTCTCATTAAAGCAAACATTCCTGCTCGTATTGCTTTTTCAGTCGCATCTTTAATGGATTCTCGTACAATTCTAGATAGCGCTGGAGCTGAAAAGTTAATCGGTAGGGGAGATATGCTGTATTCGGTAGCCGAGCTCTCATCTCCTCGTCGCCTGCAGGGTGTTTATCTTGCTGATGATGAAATCAATCGTGTGGTTGAATATCTCAAATCTAAATACGAACCTGTTGATTATGATCCAGAAGTCATTGAGCGCGCAAAAGGGAATTCCACATTTTTCGGCGAAGGTTCATCTAATAACGAAGACGGTGATGCGCTTTTACCAGACGCCAAAGAAGAAATTATCAGAGCTGGTAAAGCTAGTGCATCACTTTTGCAACGTCGTCTTAAAGTTGGTTATGCTCGAGCCGCGCGAATTTTAGATTTACTAGAGGAAGAGGGTTTTATTGGTCCTGCTGACGGAGCCAAGCCTCGCGAAATATTAAAAGCTGATTTTACTAAACAAATGGAAGGTGAAAATATTTATCATACAGCTTCTGATCCTGTTGCTAAAGATTTTAATTCTAATGAAATCGAAGAAGAATACGAGGAAGCGGTTAATTTTGGTGAAGAAGAAAATTAAAAAAATAGATGAGAATTTTGATTTGCTATGGGATTCATTAAAAAGAGCATTGGCACGGAACAGAGTTTTGGAGTAGATCTAAAAGAATTGCGCGAATTACGAGGTTGGTCAATCTCCGATCTTACGTCCGCGTCTGGCATACCCGAATATATAATTAAAGCTTTGGAGAAAGAAGATTTTTTGGCTTTAACAGATCCGATATATTCAGAACGTCATGTTCGCGTTTTGGCTCGCGTATTAGACGGTAAAGCTTCTTTTTTGGTAGGCAAATATCATACCGCTTTAAAATTGCGCGGATTTGATAAAAAGAATTTTAAGCAAAATTATTCTTTCACACGTAAAATAGATCGTCGAGCTTTTTTTACACCAACACGATATTTTTCTTTTTTATTAATTGTTCCACTTTTCTTTTTATTAGGTTGGTATATTTGGTCAGAATCTCGAATTTTTTCGTTATCACCTGTATTGATTATCGCAGAACCCGCTCCTGATTTAGTTACACATTCCCCGCGCGTAATTATCTCTGGAGAAACTGATCCCGAGGCATCTATTGTAGTTAATGGCATTGAAGCGGTTGTTGAGCCGGATGGTCATTTTAAGTTGTTATTAGATATTCCCCGTGGATTAAATAAGCTCGAAATAACCGCCAAACGCAGATATGGAATTCAGACTCAAGATATTCGATATATCACTTATTTGCCAACATATGGTCCGGAATCACCAATAAAATCAATAATTTATTCCGATGTTCCATTGAGCGAGTTTTTTTCTACTTCAACAACAAGCACTGATTCTATTTTTTTTCAATAAAAAAATTCGCGCTAACAAAAAAACACCTTACGGCGTTTTTTATATCCGATCGGCAAGTTGCGAAACGTTGCCACAGAGATAGTGATGAAATTCATGAGAGGAGAGAGAACTCAAATAAATTGAGTAGCCATGAATTTGATCAACCGGTTGTGCTTCGTTTCGCAACCCACCGAACCGATGTCTCTCATGCTAGATGAATTAAACACTTCTGTCAATACTATGTACGCGTCCACCACATATGGCACTCTTTGGAGTATTCTTGGGTTAAGAATT
>CAZLVV010000037.1:0-10940 GCA_964563385.1 uncultured Gammaproteobacteria bacterium | reverse complement strand
TTGCATACTCCCTGCTTATCCAAGGAGTGCCATATGTATCTGAGCTTATGCATATAATTTATCTGTCAAACTTATAACATATACAATTTCTAACAAATCTAAATAATTAATCTAAATTAAAATTCACTAAAAATACTTTAAATTTCTCTTAAAAAACTTAAATTCATTTCTTTAAACAAATTTCCTCAATTCCTGCCTGTTTAAATAATAATTTGGTAATTGCATGCGCTTTCCACTCTCTGATGTCTTCGTAAAAAACTTTTTTTATACCAGCTGTGATAATCATTTTAGCGCATTCATTGCATGGATAAAGAGTGCTATATAACGAACATTCATGCAAAGGTTCCGAAGCTGAAACTATCGCATTAGCTTCCGCGTGCGTCACAGTATCGTATTTATCAACATCATAAACCAAATTATTTTCTTCATAAACACAAGGTATTTTTACAATTTGATCACGTTTTGTTGCCCAAGCGCTATCATCAACGCCCGCCGGCAATCCATTATACCCAGTTGATACGATTCTTTTTTTAGCATTAACGATAACACATCCAACTTGCGTATTTTCATCATGTGATCGCAAAGCAACGGCTTTACAAATATTCATAAAATATTCATCCCAACCAGGACGAACGTATTTTTTATCTCCAGTCATATCCAACATTTAATCATTTAAGCAATTAAATAACAAATTAAAAACGACCCTTTATTAGGGTCATTTTTCTTATTGTACTAAATACGGAAGCAATGCCATAAAACGCGAACGTTTAATCGCAACTGCCAATTTACGCTGGTGCCAAACACACATTCCACTGCGTTTACGAGCCACAATTCTCCCAAAAGATGAAAGATGCTTACGTAACATATCCGTATCTTTATAATTGATATGATTGATATTCGCCTTACAAAATGGGCAAGTTTTTTGTAGTTTCATAATTATTTATATCTTAAAATGGAATATCTTCAACACGAATTTCTTGATCGCCTATTCCTTGGTCAATTTCCGAATTAGATAAATCCGATGTCATAGAAGAAGGTGACATCACTGAAGAACCCCCTGCAGGAGCTCTATCTAACATAATCATGTTCTCAGCTATAATTTCAGTTCTTTGTCGTTTGCCTCCATCAGGAGTTTCCCAATCTCTGGTTTGTAACCTTCCTTCAACAAACACTTTGCGTCCTTTTCCTAAATATTGATGACAAATTTCAGCCAATTTTCCCCAAGCCACAATTGAATGATATTCAGTTCGTTCTTGTTTTTGTCCGTTCACATCCGTCCATTGAGACGAAGTGGCTACAGAAAAATTTGTCACGCTTTGACCTGTTGTTGTAGTGCGCAATTCAGGATCTCGAGTGAGATTACCTATAATTTGCGCGCGATTCAAACTCATGGACATATATAATATTTTTGATAGATATTATTAATTCTTTTTTAAATCTTACTATTATAATTCATTTAATAATTTTACAAACAAATATATGCTTTTCTAAAATCAAATAATTCACTTACTTTGCTTCTTCAAATAAAGCTTCGTCTATTTTTTTATCTAATTCTTCTGAACTTAATCCGGAAAGAACATCTTCAATTGTTTCAGATTTTTCTTTAATCCCAACAATATCATCAGCTTCATCCGTATTTTCTTCAACTTCATCATTTTTATCTAATTCCGCCGCCACTTGTACATCCTGTGAAGTCAAATCAGATTTTTTATCAAATTTTTTACGTTTGCTCTTATTTTCTTTGTCTTTAGGAGAACCATCAACAACAACTTCTTGAAATTGAACAAGATTAAATTCTTCTCCACCGGCTTCTTCTTTGTTCAAAATCAAATGACGTATCACGCGTTCATGAATACGCAAGGCTTCATTAATTTTAGCCACATTTTCTGGCTCGGAATCAAAATAAACCATGACATAATATCCATGACGAATTTTTTTGATTAAATAAGCAAATTTAAATTTGCCTAAACGACGACTTTCTTTAGGGTTTCCACCATATTTTTGGATAAGCGCCAAAATATCGCTTTCTGTTTGTGCGACTTCCTCGTCGGTTAAAATCGCGGGAATAATATAGAGAAGTTCGTATGTTCTCATATACATCTTTTACACGTCCGCTTTAGGATCCTGTTGAATCTTGTAGCGGAAGCCTGATTCTTGGCTATGGCCAGCAAAAGTTATTAAATTTATAATAGTAAAAGACTACGCTTGATTCGTTTTTTTGTCAACAATCTGTACGCGCCCGCCTATCTTTGCACTCTTTGTATTTACATGTTCTTCTGTGGTTAGAAGAGTGCAAGATGCATCTGAACGAGTGCAGAAATACAGTAATTTATAAAAAACCTCCAAAAATATACTTTGAAGGATTTAGTTGTTATCAAAGATAGTTAAATATACATCAATAAAAACTTAAACAATACTTAAATTAGGATATTTTTTACGAAGCTCTTGTTTTTCATAATATGGTATTTTGTCAAGATAGATATAACCCTCAATTTTAATGTTAGTTAATTTGAGATCTTTAGCTGAAGTGAGGCCGTCGAGATAGAGACTATCAATTTTTTTTGGTAACGTGAGACCTAAGGCTGAAGTGAGGCCATTGAGTTCTAGATTAAATTCAATTTCTTCTGGCAGTTCGAGACCTTCAGCTGAAGTGAGGTTATTGAGGCAGAGAGTTCTGATTTTTCTTGGCAGTTTAAGACCTTTAGCTGAAGTGAGGCCATTGAGGAAGAGATTCCATCCAATTTTTTTTGGCAATTTGAGGCCTTTGGCTGAAGTGAGACCGTTGAGGAAGAGATTACCAATTTCTTCTGGCAGTTCGAGGTCTTCAGCTGAAGTGAGGCCATTAAGGGAGAGGGTTCCGATTTCTCTTGGCAGTTCGAGGTCTTCAGCTGAAGTGAGGCCATTAAGGGAGAGATATCCTCCAATCTTTTCTGGCAGTTTGAGGTCTTCAGCTGAAGTGAGGCCATTGAGGGAGAGACTTCCTCCAATTTCGTCTGGTAGTTTGAGACCTACGGCCGAAGCGAGATCATTGAGGGAGAGATTTCCTCCAATCTTTTCTGGCAGTTTGAGACCTTTAGCCGAAATAAGACTGTTAAGGTATATACAACCTCTCACATATTTGATAATTTCAGGAAAATCCAGCTCTGTTACGAAATCTAAATACAAACTAGTATTACAAATAACTGTACCATCATCTTCAAATTCAAAGTTTTCTTTTATCCAACCCTCA
Organism: uncultured Gammaproteobacteria bacterium; assembly: GCA_964563385.1. Classification (GTDB taxonomy): domain Bacteria; phylum Patescibacteriota; class Patescibacteriia; order 2-12-FULL-60-25; family 2-12-FULL-60-25; genus MWCR01. Next base: position 7,711 of record CAZLVV010000037.1, on the reverse strand, counting down.
TCACCAAGATCGTATTTTTTTGCCCAAGCGATGATTCGTTTTAGAGGATCAAGACGTTCTTCTTCTACCGTTTTTAGTTCCTCTATCTCTTCATAGCTCATGGCGCTCTCTAAATTGATACCTTTGGGGTTTGAATTTCCTGGATTTTTTTCACCTTTTTTTCCTAATATACTTTTAAATCGTGCTGCATCTCCATTTGATAAAAATTTATCACCAAAGCCTTCAAAATTGGGTGTTCCTGTTTTTTGAGAAATAATAAAAGGATTTTCGAAATTTGGCATAATTTAATTATATCATAAATCTAGGTAATTTGTTTAGATAATTTTGAAATACATTAAGTTTATAAAAAATCCTCCAAAAATGTGCTTTGGAGGATTTAGTTTAATAACTATACACTAATAAAAACTTATTTAATCCTTAAGTTAGGATATTTTTGACGAAGTTTTTGTTTTTCATCGTTTGATGCTTTGTCAAGATAGATACATCCTCTAACCTTAATATCAGTTAAATCAAGATCATCAATTGCAGTGAGATTATTAAGGTGGAGATTCCTCTTAATTTCTTTTGGTAGTTTGAGACCTTCAGCTGAAAAAAGGCCATTAAGGAAGAGATCCCATCCAATTTTATCTGGTAGCTTAAGACCTGCTATTGAAATGAGACCATTAAGGGAGAGATTTCCTCCAATTTTCTTTGGCAGTTCAAGGCCTGCAATTGAAGTGAGGCTATTAAGTTCAAGGCTCGATCCAATTTCTTTTGGAAGTTCAAGGCCTTTAGCTGAAGCGAGGCCATTGAGATACAAACATCTCATTTCATTTGGCAGATTGAGATCTACGGCTGAAGTAAGACCATTGAGTTCAAGTCTTCCTCCAATTTTCTTTGGTAGTTCAAGACCTACGGCCGAAATAAGACTGTTAAGGTAGAGGTTTCCTCCAATTTCTTTTGGAAGTTCAAGGCCTTTAGCAGAAGTAAGGCCATTGAGAGAGAGACTCCATCCAATTTCTTTTGGAAGTTCAAGGTCTACGGCTGAAGTAAGGCCATCAAGATAGAGACCCCCTCCAATTTTCTTTGGCAATTTGAGGCCTACAGTTGAAATGAGGCTATCAAGGTAGAGATGACCCTCTACACGCTTGATGCTTTTCGGAAAATCCGGTTCTATCATTGAATCCAACTTCAAATTAGTCTTACAAATCACTGTACCATCATCATTGAATTCAAAACATCTCTCTACCAAAGCTTCATCACCGAGATCGTATTTTTTTGCCCAAGCAACGATTTGTTGTAAAAGATCGCGACGTTTTTCTTCTTTTGTTTTTTTTGTTTCTTCCTTGTTCATTGTCTCCTCCACTTACTGGTTGAAATGTTTGGATTTTGTTTTACCTTGATTCTCTGATACGGCTTTAAATCTTTTCATACCTCCTGATGGTAAAAAACTAGAATAACTAGTCAAGGAAGCGAAATTTAGTTTTTTTGTTTTCAATATTTATATTTTTTTGAAATTTGATATGGCTTATCAATAATTTTGATACTTGTCAATAATTCTAAAGCGCACATTATCAAACAAAAATCCGCCTAATTGGCGGGATTCAAGGTTAATGGGTCGATTTATCACCCTTATCCGGATCTTCTAAAATTTCATAGAATTCCGAAATTCTTGACGGTTGCATGGTTAGAATCTCTTGTATGGTGCCCAAACCTTGCAAAGTCTGCTTGCGCAGATCCTCGGCCACAACCGGCTGAGCTGAAGGTCGCAAAGTTTGCTTACTAACCGGCTTTGGATCCAAAATCATGCTACAAGTTTCATGAGCCACATGCAAAACTTGTAAAGGACCCATATTGGTCAACAATGCCGGAGGAAGTCTATAAGAATGAGCACTAACAAGAGGCAGATGCAAAAATCCATGCAAAGCCTTCAACTCCTGGTCATTAGAGATAACGACTTCAGCATTGGACAACACATCTGATCGATCGCAAAGGGCCAAAATACCAGCCTGCACAAATTGCATAATGCGTTCAGTTGGCAAAATTGCTAACTCCGAAGCTTCCAGAGCTAAAAGGCCAGGCGCGCCCTTTAATTTTACAGATTCTTGCAAGCGACAATTTGCCAATTTACTAGCTTCCAAGTTTGCCTCAACTTCTTCTAGCTTTTTGGCAAGCGACGCTCTCTGCGCCTCTGCTACAATAGCCATATATTCGTAAGTGGCAATAGTGGTACGATTTGGTTCACCTTCCATAGCCTTGCGCAGAGCCGCATTATGATTTTTCACATCAGCTAATTGATCTTGCAACAAATCAACCTTTTCCGCAAGATCGCTTGAGGCTAATTTTTGCGCCTTCAATTCGCTAATTCCAAATGCTAATTGCTCTGCTTGTTGCTTAGGCTCCAAATTAGCAATTACCGAAAGATTAAGTTGCATAGCTCGCGCAACTCCAGTAATCAAGGAGCGCCAAAGATCTTTCAATTCCGCATTCTCTTTACGTATCCGTATCAATTCTTCCAAAACATCTTCTCTTTCCAATGAGAGATCGTAATTCAAATTACGGAGTTCAACGTTTAGCGCAACAACAGAACCTAGTCTATCAACTCTCGTCACATCATCCTTACTTTGCAGTTCGAACAAAAAACTCGTTGGACTAGTTTGTTGAGGATCATTTTCCAAAAGAATCTTATACGCCCGTAAACGTGCATCTCGTTCAGTAACACTCATGACCAATACTTCATGTAATGACTCCAATTTGGTCATAAGCGCTTCAGCTTTTTTATTTTCCGCATTCTTCACATACATATGAAGTCGTCTTTCGAGTTGAACAATAACTTTACGCGCCAATTCAACCGAATCGTTTAGTTTTTGCAAATGTTCTTCGCGAACATTCCGCTCCTTCTCGTACAATTGCGTCAATTGCAGAAAAAGCGTGTCACCATATTTTTTTAACTCAACGTTAATTGCGTCAAGTTCACTGATACGCGAATTTGCTTTGTTGCAATCCGCATTCAGTTCTAAAATCTTTTGCATCAACCTTGCGCTTTTTGCGCTCAGTTTTTCCACGCGATGTACAAGTTCTGCTCTTGTCAATTCCGCATCTGTGGCAATCTTGTCAATCTCCTGCTTTGCATCAGCCAATTTTTGAGAAAGAGCCATTTTCTCATTAACTTCAATCTGCAATTTGGCTTGCAATGTGGCATGATCAATCTTAAACGATTCATATTCATCAAGAGTTGGTATTGCTTTTCGTTTTTCCAATTCTTTTTTTGCCTTATCTTCGATCCGTGCAATTGCTAAATGTGCCAAATTACGCAATTTATATTGTTTAGCAGTACTTTTAATCGCAACGACTGTTGCTACTACACTCAAAAATGCAAATAGCAAAGTCAATACGCTAAATACCGACTTAGTTTTTGCTAGTTGAGTTTTATCTGTTCTTAATACAGTAAGGTCATTATTCTGTTCACTTACTAATCTATTCAAATTCGCGATTTCTACACGCGCATTTGCCAACTCCAATTGCTCTGTTGTAATGCTTGGTGAAGGAATTGTAATATTCGCAAAATAATTTTGGCATTCCATTAAAACACGCTTGACCTCTGATGTCGGATTGGTCATACCGGATAAAATTCTGCATGTTTTATCGCCCAGCATTTGAATTTGTTCACTTTCAGAAAACTCTGGAACTCGAGGAACCAAAATCTGCTTGGCAACAGGATAATAGTTAACTCGAAGATTTGGACACATGTCGCGCTCAGCCACGGTTTGATCCGGCCAAGGCGTAGAATTTGGCACACAGGCGCTATGCACCGGTCTCAAACCGGGTTTTCCTTGCATTAACTTGTCATTAACCGCCTTGATAGATCGCAACTGTTGCTGAATTGGTAAAGGCTTACCGTTCTCATCCAGTTGAGGAAAATTGCGAGCCACGACATACAAATCGCACTCTTTCTCGCCACTTAAAGTAATTTGCCGATAACGAGCTCCCTGAATTGTTACATTTTTTACATCTTGTATACAAGGCGAATAAACCTGCGCAAATACCGTACTCGGCAAAAACAACTGTAAGCAAAAAATAAGAAATGAAACATAAAAACGCAATTTCAAAAATTCATTTTTCATGGCATCTTCCTTTCATTTGTTACGCAACAAACTGTTATTACGCTGAATTTTCAAGGTTCTATTCACATTCTACAACATGAACATCTTATAGCCCACCATATTTTAATATTTCTGTCAACCTAGCATACTTTAGCTTTTATCAGTGACTTAAAACAAGTAAACTATCATAAAAAAACAAATCATCTTCATAAATGATATATTCTCCTTTCAATCAAAGAGTATTTTATACATTTATTAAAACTTTATACTTGGCTTTTGATGGACTTTTAACGGAATTAAATCTACTATTAGTATAAAATATATCCATCAATTATCAATAACTTCAGTTTTTATTTCATTAAGTTATTAAAAATCTCTTATTTTACTCTAGCTATTCGCCTCTATTCATTATAATATCTAATCAATCTTTATGCATTTTTGTATTCTTGGTTCTCATCCCGATTTGAGTATATCCGAAATTCATGCCGTACTTCCAGAAGCTAAAAATATTCTCTCATCTGATAAGATGCTCCTTTTGGAATCTAAAAATTGGGATTCAGATAAATTAATGAATTTACTTGGTGGTACAATTAAACTTGGCGATATAATTTATCAAGGGCCAATAGCCAAGTTAAGCTCATCTTTAATCGCCAATCTCATCGCTCCAACAAATGCTGATCCACAACAAAAACGTTCTTTGGATTTCGGCTTAACTATTTACGGATCCAAATTAACTCAAAAAAAATTCTTCAAACTTCCTATCCAACTTAAAAAAGATTTACGCGCCAAGGGTTATTCAGTACGCTGGGTAACCAGTAAAAAAGGAGAGCCCATCTCTCCGTCCGCAGTCGTCAAATGCGGTTTATGTAATATACCCAACGCCGATCTTTGCTTAATGATAAATGGAGATAAAGTATATTTAGGCAAAACCACAAATGTTCAAAACGCAGATGCTTGGAGCAAACGAGATTACAATCGCCCCAAGCGTGATAGCAAAAATGGCATGCTACCTCCAAAACTTGCACGCATGATGGTAAATTTAGCGCAAATCCCCTCTAATGGAATCATACTCGATCCATTTTGTGGCTCTGGTACGATCCTCATGGAAGCCATTTTAGCAACCAATGCCAAACAAATAATCGGCAGTGATATCGAGCTCAAACAAATTCAATATTCCGAAGCCAATAATAATTGGTTAATTAAAGAAAAAATCATTTCTTCCAAAGACGCCAAAAAATTTCGAATTTTTACGGCCGATGTTATGAATATTCAAAAATTTCTTGCGCCAAAATCTGTGGACGCAATTGTAACCGAAGGATATCTAGGCCCTCCTTTACGAGGCGCCGAATCACAAAAAACTTTGAAAAAAAATGCTGATCAAATTCTCAATCTTTGGATCAATTCTTTACAAGCTCTTCGACATATTCTAAAACCAAAAGCTTCATTGGTCATAGTCACCCCCGAATATAAAAATTTCAATGGTCGTGTTAAAGTAGATATAATTCCACACTTAAAATACCTTGGATACTATTTAGCATCGCCTAAAAACAACCTTTCTTATAGTAGAGAAAATCAATTCGTTAAACGGAATATACATATTTTAAAATTATCCTAATCCTTGACAAAAATCATTTTTCAATCTAAAGTACCTTGTTCTTTATTGATCTTTTGACATAACCAAAAACATATAAGGAGAAGCCATGGCATCAGATAATCCTTCAATCAAACGCGATAATCCTGTTATTAAATCATTGCCTAAAGGATCTTTCGACACAATTTATCCGGAAGGTGAAATAATCAATATTGATTCGAATGATACAGCTTGCTACATAGTTCGTCAGGGCAGTGTAATGGTAGAAATGTTATTACCCGCGCCAGACGGCCTAAAAAAAATCGAACTCGACAACATCGAAGCCGGCGAATATTTTAACGTAAACGCTCTCTTTAATATTAAATTAGACAATAAAATTGAACTTCGTTATCGAGCTCAATGCCAAACTGTAATCATGCGAGTTACTTTGGATATGCTTCCCAAAGATCCGCAAAAATTATCAAAAATCCTCGCTTCTTTCATTCAAACCGCAATTCGCCGTGAGGATAAACTTCGACAATTGACTGGCTATGCCTTGCAAAGAGCCGAAGAAAAAAAATCGGATCGCAAAAACAGCGACATTCTCTTTATCCAAAGTTTACACGAAGAAATTGAAGAAACTACCAAAAAATTAGAGACCGTTAAAAAAACCAATTCCATTTTGAGTCGAAACAAGCAAGTTCTAGAAATTGAGATTCGCTCTGTGAAAGAATCTTTAAATTTCGAAAAACGTATGCGTCTAGCATTGGAAAAACGTGTATCCGAATTAACTAAATTATTAGCAGAACGCGACAAAATTATTACACAGACTAAATTCCCATCCACGTTTTACTTACTAGAAAGCAGAGAATTACGCGATTTAGAAGAGCATGCAAAACGCTTCCGCGAAGCAGCGAAACATTTTGAAGATATGACCCAAAAAATGCATCGCGCGGTTGAGTTAATGGCTCAAGACAATCCCGGCATGTATTTAAGCGTAGATGTGATGATGTTGTTGACGGGCGAAGAACCGCCGGCTCGTGATAGCGTTGTATATGTCAAAGCTGATCGCGATGAAGGAGGTTTTAAAACTCTAAGTTTCGGATCGCAAGATCCGGTTTTATCCGATTCTCGCGCAACAAATACAAAGCATTCCAAAACCGAAAAACCAACTCGCTTAAGCCAAAACGAAATGCAAAACATTTTGTCTGAATTCTCTAATAATCCAGTTTCCACAACACAAAAAAACAATACGCGCGCTGATGATGAAACTTGGGGAGTAGACGATTCCGTATCCGACTTCATGGAAACATTAGGCAATAACACCACTTCCACACCCTCCAAACATTCAACTTCGCAAATCCAAACTTCAATATCTCCATTTGTTGATTTCCCCGAAGAAGATACTGACATACGCCAAATCCAAGAAGATTGGCGTCAAACACCAGTCCAAAATCAACAATCTTCAGTATCAGTTCAAGAAGCTCTAGATGACATGGATTGGGTTGACAGCCAAGATATGCGCACAACCAAAGCCTATCAATTTTCTGATCCAGATAAGCCTCCTCTTAAACCCAAACCTTAAAAACCATAAACCCCACGAAATTCTCGTGGGGCTTTTCTTTTTATGTCATAAACTAAACTAAGTCACAATAAAAATTTTTCAATTTTATTCACAAAAACAATAAACCCTAACCAGATTTAGCTAGAAACTAATAAATAATAAAGCTAAATTTATTAAGGGTAAATTTGCTCCCCATCTTCATCAAACAATTTAATAGCCTGCACCGGACATGATTCAGCCGCAAGCCTAATCGTATCATCATCCGCACCCTTGGCGTCAATAACAATAGCTTTATTTTCTTCATCGAGCTGAAACACTCCAGGCGCCACAGTTACGCAAGGCGCCGCGCCTATACAAACATCTCGATCAACTTCAATTTTAGCAATCTTTTTATTCATATAACCAAAGCATAATCTTTGATAAACAAATCGTCAATATGATGTACGCGTCCACCACATATGGCACTCCTTGGAGTATTCTTGGGTTAAGAATTGG
>CAZLVV010000036.1:0-12008 GCA_964563385.1 uncultured Gammaproteobacteria bacterium | reverse complement strand
TAGAAATCGCGATAGTCAGTTAAAAAGAGTCACCCTTGAAGGTTAACTGTACAGATATATTATAAATAAGTTTATCTTTGAAAGTTAATCAAAAAATCGCCATTAATAGCGATTTTTTGATTATTGATGAATAAATTTTGATTATTTTTTATAGATTGTTTTGTAGCCTGTCCAAGTACGATTTCCGAGATTGTCGTAGAGGTTGGCGCCGTAGCTGACTGTTTCTGTGTTATATGGTCCACCGACATAGGAGCAAACGCTGGTTCCGTTGCAAGTTTTGACAACTTGGGCGTTTACCAAAATTTCAATTTTATTGATCCCATTAGCATCTGAACCGTTGACTGTAAATGTGACTTGATCATAATTGGTATAACCACTGTTATGATCATTTGTAATAGTTAGAACGCCTTCGATATTATTATTTGTTTGGTTATTATTGTTTTCAACATTTATGATTGTGATATCTGACCATTTTTGATTACCATTACGATCAATTGCTCTTATTTGCAATACTATATTTTGACCTGTTGAATAGTTATTGCCATAAATTGTTTTTACGCAGGATTGCTTACCATAAACATTGTTGAAATAACAAGTTTCGATTAACTCATTGTTGGCATAAAGTTCTAAGCGATTTAATCCGCTGTAAGCTTCACCGTAAAAAGTAATGTTTCGTGATTCGTTGCGTAATAGAGTTGTTTTAATGGTATTAGAATCAAACCAAGTAAAGATAGTACTATTGTTATATATGTCTTCGCTAACAGGGATTGAATATTCTCCCAACCAAGTCCACGCTTCGTGGCCTTTGTTATCTATAGCGCGACCATTAAAAGCTATTTTACTACCTTTAGGATAGGAATTACCTTGAATAGTGTAATCGCACGTTGAACTTTGACAGGTTTTTACCACGTTTCCGTTTAACCAGATTTCAATGCGATTAATGCCATATGGAGATCCACTGTTAATGTAGATATTGGAAGATTGACCATGATAAAGATTGTGTTGGTTGTGAGAAACGTTCATTGTTGACCAAACCCAGTTTGATGTTTGCACCGGAGCTGGAACAGCAACGTAACCAGAGTTTTCATCAACTCGTACAAGTTTAGCTGTAAGAGGTGATGTTGGATTTGGAATTCCCATTGCGGAAACCGCTCCACCTAAAAGGAAGCGTCCGTTTTTATCACCAGATATGGTTACAAAGTAATCGCGGGTCTGACCATAAGCAACAAATTGAGATCCATCAAAGCGAATTAAATCTTTTCCATTTAATATCATCCAAGATTTGCCGTTATGCCCAATTAAAGTTTTATTCCAGGTTGCAAACGGAACACCGGAGGCCGGAGTTGTTACATCTTTTACGGTTACACCATCATATAAATAGACTTTATTAGTTGTGTTGTTTTGATAACGGGATGAGGCTAATAAAATTTGTGTTCCGTTTGATGAGATGGCTTGAATTGCGCGCATGGGTTCGAATTGTCCAGTGATTTCTAAATTGCTTTGTACGCTTTGTCCATTTAAAAGTTTAACTTTCCAAACACGCATGGATCCATTGTTGGATAAGTAGGAAATTAGCCATTGATCTCCGACGGGTAAGGCGATAGGGGCTAAAAAGCTATCATGACCATCAACGGGAGAAGAGTGACGTACGGAATAAAGCGCGCTTCCGGTGGGAGATGATTTTTTGTCATTATAAGTGATTTCATTAATTGCATTATTAGCTTGATTCCAAAATAAAATTTTACCTTTGGATGTTGTGATCATCCAGACGCCATTTTTTCCGTTGATTGACGCTATTGAGTCGTTAGAATCCATGCGACTTTGCCAAGTGTAAGCAGGATGTGCCCAAGCACCGTCTTTGTAACTTAGAGCTTCAAAATTGCGCGAAGCAGAGACCACGTTTTTGAGAAAGATTATTGTTATTCCGTCAGTAACAATGTCATCGACGCGATTTAAGCCGGCTTCACGAACTTCTTTGGTTATGTCTGACATTATGATGCCATCGGTTTTCCAAACATGACCACCTGTGTAGAGTTCTTGACCATCGGTTAAATACCAATAAGGGTGAGCGTAAACGCTTGCCCAAATAGGACGATTTTCGCGAACTTCCAATTTGTCTGAAATATCAGACCATTGCCAAGGGTTGGATTGAGCAGAGGCCACGCTAACGATAACCATAAAACCCATTATGAGCATGGTAATAGCAAGAGCCATTGCAGAAATACGTTTTAAGATATTGTTCATATTTTTTTGCTAAAATTAGCTAAAATTTAGTGAATAAAAAGAGGATCTTTTATATTTACGCACGTTGTGTTTAATGCGTCAATATAGCAAAAAATGACAATTTTGTCAATGGAACTTGTTTAAAATAAGAAGAAATTGATATTGTTGAATGATTGTGATTATATTCGCATGTCACGATCCTAATGATAAGGAGGTTTGCCATGGCGCATGGATATCCGGGTGGAAAATATCGTGGTGGAAAGAAGGATAGGCAACGAGAAAGAAGAGACAACAAGAAAAATGAACAACACGGTTCCAGTGAGAACCATTCGTAAAAAGATAAAGGTTTTTGGGGCGAAGTGAGGCGACAGATTCTCGGTAAATAAACGAACATTGTTACCAAACTTTTGTTTTTTTCAGACTCTTAAGCTTAAAGTGTCTGTTTTTTTTAATATAAAATGATATTTTATATTATATGATTAATCACGTAAAAAATAATTGGAAAAAAGGATGCGCTGTAAAAATAACTTTTAGTAACGGTAGTTTTTTTGAAACAAAGAAAACGGAAGGTTATTTACATATTGCCGAACATTTGGCTTTTAGTGGAACGAAGGATATGTCCAGAAATGATTTAGAAAATTATTTTGGTAAGATATTCGGTAATATCGAAGCATCGACTTCAAGAGAAGATGTGTCGTTTTTTTGTGATTTTCATCAAAATGATTTTGAGCAAGCTATAAAAATATTGTATGAAATGATTTATAATTGGCATTGCGTTGAAAAAAGATTTGCTGAGGAAAAGTTTATGTTAAAAGAGGAGTCAAATGATTATTATTCCTCTTATGAATATAGAAGATCCAATTATGTTTATCCTTTGTTACCCATTCAACAAAGTGAAGTTATGGCTTCAAAAAATTTTTTTAAATTTTTTAAATACAAAGATGTGCATTTGATTAAAAAATTTTGGAATAGGTTTTTGCAAGAAGTGGATTTGGATATTACCGTTATGTGCGCTGACTTAACTTTAAAAAATAAACAATTATTGGAAATGTTGTTTCCAAAAGCGAAAAAACAAAATAGATTATTGCAATATTTTAACATCGTTTCAACTGGAACGATTAATAAGGAAAGAGCGATGGGGATTTATTTTAAATCTAATATTTACAGTATAAAATCTTTATTATTGAATAAAATGTATAAAGAAAGATGGTTGAGCAATAAAAATATGGATTTTGATTATAATTTTTTAATGCTCGATGGATTGACTGCTTTTTACGGATATCATGATGAAAAAGAGATAAATCAACAGAAAATTAAAAGTTTTTTTTATGCCAATTTTAATAAAGAAGAATTTAATGCTGTGAAAGAACAATTCTTAAAAGTTTTTGAATTATTGATTGATGGCATGGATTCAAATTTATCATTGCATTGGTTTGATGGATTTAGATTTGGGGGATATGCGGAATTAAAAAAGAAAAGTATGACGCCTAAGGAGATATATAATGTGTTTAGAAATATTAAATATCAGGAAATGATATCTTTTATGAAAATATTGATTAGATAATGGGTTTTATTAAAATTTCTAATCCACCGATCCATTCGTGGATTTTTGTTGGATTACAAAGAATTGTATTAGGCGGAGCGGTTTCTGTTAACGCACCTGTGGTTGAACTAATGATAGGTAAATTAAATTGATTAGCTTCGTGCAGAGGCAAACCAAAACCTTCGTACCAAGAAGGGTAAAGAAGGACGGATGAATTTTGATAAAGCCAAATTAGTTCTTTATCGCTTAAATAATTAGGGGCTTGAACATAGGAAATGTTGCGTTCACTAAAACTAAATTTAACTTTACCACCGAGAACTACAGGAGTGAGAAAATGTTTAGGATTTTTAATGTTAAATTCGGCGATGGCTTTTAGAGCTGTTATAATGTTTTTTCGAGGATTAGAACCTCCAAGCATTAAAGCAATGCGAGTAGCGGTTACTGGGATCCAATAGGGCTTAATATCATTTACCTCGCATGTTGTATTTTCTTGAATAGTTGCTTTACAATTCTTGTTTTGTAATGTTTTAATTTTTGGATCGAATTGAAAAAGTTGGCATTTGGAATTAGCGACGTTTAAGAGTTTGATTACATCTGATTTGGTTTGATTGCTGACACAATAAATTTTATGGGCATGTTTTATGCGAAGGTTAGCATTTATGAATTTATGCCAAAGACGTCGGCGCAAATTAAACCAATGAGGCTCTATTATAAATGAAAGATCATGCACTAAAATATGATAAGGTCGATAAATGGGGCCGGTGTACGCTAAGTTGGGGAGTAAAAGTAAATCAATTTGAGATTTAAGTTTGTTTTCTGCGCTTAATATTAGAGAAGAAAAATTGAAATAACATAAAAATGTCCAGAGTTTATTGGGAATTTTAAGATGCAAATAATTTAAATTGTGATTTTTACAAAAATTTATTACTTCAATAGAAGGTTTTAGGCCGGTTGTTAAGCAAAAACAATGATTGTGATCAACGTCTTTAATTTGATTTAAAATCCATAATTTGGCGACGCGATTAACTCCGCCACTTTGAGAATCAGCTAGAGAACGCGCATCAATTAAGATACGGGGCATAAATGTCTTCGATGGTGGCAAGCTCTTCTTCGATTGGATCTTCGAGTTTTAACATATTAGCTATTGCCTGTAGAAGTTTTTTCTCAAAATTTTCATGACTAAAATTTTCGGCAAAAGCTCGAATTTGTTTAGGATCATAATCTTGGGGTTTGTGACGTATAACAGCATCTCCAATATCTTCCCATGTTTGCATGGCGATAAATTTGCCTGTTTTGCCGGGAAGTACGGTCTCTGCGGCTCCGCCAATTCCGTAAGCGATAACTGGACGTCCAGCGGACATGGCTTCGACTGCTGTAATGCCAAAATCTTCGATTTGCGGATGGATGTATCCGATGGCTCTACGATAAAGACGAGTTTTTTCTTGATCATCAACATTGCCGACAAATTCAGTACGTTTACCAGCAATTTTTTTAAGTTTTTTAAACTCTGGGCCAGTGCCGAAAACAATTAAACGAATGTTTAATTTTGCGAAAGCTTTTATAATTAAATCAAAACGTTTATATGGCACTAATCGACCTCCGGCAAGCCAATATTCTCCATCGTGACGCGAAAGGTGAATACGATCTGTATCAACGGGAGGGTGAATTACTTGAGCATCACGATGATAATATCGCATAATGCGACGACGGCTGGTTTGTGAATTGGTGAGCATTACGTCAGCTCGTTCTGAAGCTTGTTTATCCCAACCACGCATTTTATGCAAAAGCCAAGGCAATCCAGCGCGAACGAATGATGGATGTGGAAGGTCGATTAAATAGTTGATACGATTTTCCCAAAGAAAACGTGTTGGCGTGTGTAAATAACAAATGTGTTTTGCATGCGCTGGAACTATGATTCCTTTTGCAAACGAACTGGATGATGATATTACCAAATCATAATTTGAAAAATTTAAATGTTCGATAGCCAAAGGCATCAGCGATAAATACCATTGATAATATTTTTTTGCTAAAGGCCATTTTTGTAAAAATGAAGTGTTGATTTTTTTATTGGAGAAATCTTTATGAGTTATTTTTGGATTATGTAATAAAACATGACAATCCGCAGTTGGAAATATCTTATTTAGCGCCCAAAAAACACGTTCGGCTCCGCCATCTTGCACTAGATAATCATGAACCAAAGCTATTCTTAAATTGCTTAATTTTTCTTTGATTTTTACGGATAAAGTTTGCATGCAAATAGCTTAACCGAGAAAATACAAAAAGTGGACAGAGAGTCAAGAATCTATGAATGATTAAGATTAGCAGGGTTTTATTATCTCTATTTATAGAGATAGATTAAAATTTATCAAAAATTGTATTAGTTTTTTGATAAGTTTTTTGAGTTAGTAAGCTCCGGTTTTTTGTATTACCGCAAATGGAGTTTTTATTAAAATGTAGAGATCTAGAAGAGGAGACCAGTTTTCAATATACCAGATATCGAGACGAGCTTCTTCTGTCCAAGTAAGATTTGAACGACCGGAAATTTGCGCTAAACCGGTTACTCCGGGTTTAATTGTAAGCACGCGACGTTCTTCATCAGAATATTTTTCAACTTCTCGCGGTTGATGTGGGCGAGGACCAACAAGAGACATATCACCTTTTAACACGCTTATAAAATTAGGAAATTCATCTATTGACCAACGACGCAAGAAGTGACCAGTTTTTATTATGCGCGGATCATTGGCGATTTTATAAACAGCATCTTTTTTTATCCCTTGTTCTTTTATGAGTTTTTGTTCTAGCTCTAGATTTTTTTTAGTATTGCTAAATTGAGGACCTATGGAATATTTTTTATACATTGTGCGCAGTTTATAAGTGATAAAAGATTTGCCTTTTTCGCCAATACGTTCATTTTTGTAGATAATAGGGAGACCATCTTCGATTAAAACTAGTATTGCGCCAAAAAGCCAAAGAGGAGAAGATAGCGTAAATATGATAATAGCAAAAAATATATCCATAATACGTTTAGCGATTCTTCCCCAACCATCCAATGGAGTTGGTTTGACCTCGATGAGTGGAATGCCTCCGGGAGTGCTGACTGATATATTGGTAAAACGAGCCGCAAAGACATCGGCTGCATACCAAAAATGTAAGTGATATTTATTAGCGAAGCCGATAATATGCAAAGCGTCGGATTTGGGCATATCAGGATCGGCGAGCAATATACCGGTTATTTGTTTTTTTTCGATAAGTTTTTTAAGTGATTGTTTTATTTCTTCATTCCATTTAATAACGTGTTTTATTACTGAAAAACCTAAAATAGGAAGATGATCAAAGGTTTCAGCAAGCTTTTTAGCGCTTTCATCTTTACCGATTATAATAATATTTTCATGACCGATTTTCATTTTTAAAAGTTGATGCTGAATCGCGCGTAAAATTAATCGTCCAAACGATACAAAGAAAACTGATAAACCCCAAATGGCAATAATGATAAAACGTGATTGAGTAAGTTCACGCTTAAAAAAGATTGAAGCGATTAGAATCAAGACAGCTATCGTGCAAGCTAAAATAATGCGACCAAATTCATCCCAAGCTTTGCGATGACGCGTGGAATAAAGCCCTGCTATAATAAAAACACTAATCCAGATAGCGATAAATGTGATTGAGAGTTGAATATAAGTTGTTAAAGGAATATCTTGTAAAATTGGTCGAATTTCAGTTGCATATCGTGAATAACGCAAGAGATATGCAAAAACTGTTGCCATTGATAAAGTGGCTATATCGACTGGCAATTGAAGAGCTGTAAATGTAAGCTGAAATTTATTCATATTTTACGAATTACGAACGTATTACATTTTATTTAAGCAATAAAATGTAAATTGATTATAAATTTGTGGTTAGCTCGGATTCGTAACTTGTTTAGTTATTATACCATAAACAAAAACTCCGCTATAAGCAGAGTTTTTATTTGTTTTTACATATAGCATGTAAAAATGGGATTCAGGCGAAACGGTAAGCCGAATTTTGTGCTTTGTTTTATGCTTCCCAATACATTCAACGAAGCGATGACTATCTATCTAGCCTTGCAATTGCTTGCAAGATCTTGCGAGCGACCAGTGCGCGATCCAAATGAGGATATAACGCTCTTGCTCTTGCACCGGAGAGGGTTTGCCATTGCATCGTGTCACCACGAGCAAAGAAGTGTAGCAGACTATTGCTCCAATAAATTGGAGATAACCACACCACCTCACTTTTCACGCTTGTCTTCCAAAGTTTTATATAAGGAAGATAGTATTGTCTCTGTGGCTTCCTTGTTGCCGAAGCTATGAGGAACCCGCTTTCGCGGGACTTTCCCTAAGTTTACTCTCTTTCGTAAAATTAATTGAGAGCTATGTCTTGGTTGCCGTTAGCAACTCTCCTTGTCTAATTTGCGTTACCGCAAATAGGGTGTTCGGACTTTCCTCTCCTTTTTTCAAAGTTTTGAGGAGCAGTCATCTGTTTCACCTGATTTGAATTAATATAGCAAAAATAACACTAACCGTCAATCCTCTGTACGCGTCCGATTCATCTTGGTATTTTTTATTTAATTTTTTGGTTCATGATGTACTCGGTAGGTGCATGTTGTTAAGCGGTTGTGTAATTTCTTGCTGTTATACCGAATAAGCCAATTAACCAGTTTGCGATTAAATTCTTAAATATCATTAAATAACTCATGAATCCTGATGTTTATGAAATATATAATTTAATGTTTCTTAAAATTGTAACGATTTTATTTTTTTTGTTTTTCGTCCTTTAGACGCAGAACAAAAAAACCATGTCGGACTTTTTGAGGCTTGACTTCGTGCGCTTCTACCACTTCTAACCCATGTTCATCAAAATAGCTTTTCCATTGTTCTAGGCTTCGATAATTATGTGGAGCGTCTGCGCAAATTTCCATATTTATTCGGCGGTCTATTTTTTCTACTAAAACTGCCTCTTGGGCATCATTAGCTAAATCTTCGGCTATAAAAACATAGCCATCTTGTTTTAATACGCGTTTTATTTCATGCAAGACTTGCTCGTGTTGAGTTTGATCTATGTGATGCAGAACAAAGTTTAAGGTAACACCGTCAATAGAGTTGTCTTCAATACCTGTTAGATGTTCAGCTCTAAAATGTTCGTTTAGATAACTGGTTGCATGAGCTAGTTTTTCTAAGCGATCGGCTACAGTTTTAGTCATATAATCATGCGGATCTATGCCAATCACTTCGGAACCTGGCAAAAGTTGATCTATTTCGTCCATTTCGTGCCCTTTGCCCGCGCCTAAACATAGTACGCTTACGCCTTGTTTAATATTATTTGGTTTTAATATTCCGGGTTCTTTATAAATAATTTTAGGCGCTAAGTATTTTTGTACTTTGGTTTGCTCTATCATCCATTCGGCTCTTTTTCTCAGAGCTTTGTCTACTGGCTCGAATTGACTTGCCCAGCGGATAAACGTTTCTCGTAGGCCATGACGTGCGCTCTTAGGTTGATTTGATTGTTTAGTTGATTGGGGAAAAGGATTTTCAATAGACATACATATATATTATATCACAATATGATTATATTATTGCAACCGATTATTAAATATATTAAATATAGATTAATTCCTCAAAAATAAACCTTTTTTGAATGAGATTTTTTATGATATGATGTACATATTGATATCATGTATATAATAAAAATATGAGGAATCCATTTGAAGGTTTGCCTAGACAAAAAGAAGAAAGATGGATGATTGCTGACTCTATTGAGAGCAACAGAAAAATAGATTTAACGGATAGTGATTATGACAGAATTGAATATACTTTGCGTAACTATGGCAATGTTAAAGAATTAGAAAAGATTATTAAAGACTTGCGACTAAGCCCAGAAGATTGGAGCCTTGATGAAAGGTTGGATCATATAAGAAAACAAGTTCTATTTGATTTGATTGGAAATACTTATGATGATCAAGAGTATGATGATCAAGAATACGATGATTATGATCAAGAATATTATGATACTAGGAGATACGATCCTGAGAGAATAAAAGAGTTATTGATACTTACTAATTTTAACCCTGATTGGCAAGGAGAGTTGAGGCAGGCTGTTGTTGAGAGGTATAAATACTTGATGAGAAATGGTTTCTATGGCGATATTACCGAGCTACAAGAAATAACAGGAGTAAACCCTGATTGGCAAGGAGAATTGAAGCAGGCTGTTGTGGAGAAGTATAAAACCTTGGTGAAAAGTGGTTATCTTGATTTTGACAGCATTGCTAAGCTACAAGAAATAACAGGAGTAAACCCTGATTGGCAAGGAGAGTTGAGACAGGATGTTGTGGAGAGGTATAAAACCTTGGTGGAGTATGGTTACTATGACGAAATTGCCGAACTGCAAAAAATAACAGGAGTGGAATCTGATTGGCAAGGAGAATTAAGACAGTTTGTTATTGAGAGGTATAAATATTTGGTGAGAAATGGTAGTTTTTACTGTATTGCCGAACTGCAAGAAATAACAGGAGTGGAATCTGATTGGCAAGGAGAATTGAGACAGGATGTTGTGGAGAGGTATAAAACCTTGGTGAAAAGTGGTTATCTTGATTTTGACAGTATTGCCGAACTACAAGAAATAACAAAAGTGGAACCTGATTGGCAAGGAGAGTTGAGACAGGATGTTGTGGAGAGGTATAAAACCTTGGTGGAGTATGGTTACTATGACGAAATTGCCGAACTGCAAAAAATAACAGGAGTGGAATCTGATTGGCAAGGAGAATTAAGACAGTTTGTTATTGAGAGGTATAAATATTTGGTGAGAAATAGTAATCTTGACAGCGCTGCCAAACTACAAGAAATAACAAAAGTTGATCCTGACTGGCAAGGAGAATTGAGACAAGTTGTTGTGGAGAAGTATAAAACCTTGGCGAGATATGGTAGCTCTTACAATATTGTCGAGCTACAAGAAATAACAGGAGTTAATCCTGACTGGCAAGGAGAATTGAAGCAGGATGTTGTGGGGGGGTATAAAGAATTGGTGAGAAATGGTGATCTTGACAGAATTGCTGAACTACAAAAAATAACAAAAGTTGATCCTGACTGGCAAGGAGAATTGAAGCAAGATGTTGTGAAGAAGTATGTACGATTGGCGAGTTATGACGATTTTTATCTCGTTATCGCCAAACTACAAGAAATAACAGGAGTTAATCCTGATTGGCAAGGAGAGTTTAGGCAGGCTGTTATAGAGGAGTATAAAAATTTGATGAGAGATGTTAGTCTTAACAAAATAGCCAAACTACAAAAAATAACAGGAGTAGAACCTGATTGGCAAGGAGAACTAAGACAAGATGTTGTGGAGGGGTATAAATACTTGATAAGAAATGATATCTCTTACGATATTGTCGAGCTACAAGAAACAACAAAAATTGATCCTGACTGGCAAGGAGAATTGAGGCAGGATGTTGTGAAGAGGTATAAAAACTTGGCGAGAAATGGTGATCTTGACAGAATTGCTGAACTACAAGAAATAACAAAAGTAGAACCTGACTGGCAAGGAGAACTAAGACAGGATGTTGTGGAAGGGTATAAATATTTGATGAGAAATGGAGATCTTGACAGCGCTGCCAAACTACAAGAAATAACAAAAGTAGAACCTGATTGGCAAGGAGAATTAAGACAGGATGTGTACAGGGAATATTGCAAGCTTTGTAGCAATAACTATACTGTGAGCATTAAAAAGGCTGAAGAAATTACTGGCTTGAAAATTGATGAAGCAATAAAGCTAGAGACTTTTTGGAAAGAGGTTATAGAATACAGTAATGTAAAAATATTGGAGTTTATAGAAAATAATTATGGGGATCAACAAGCTGAATGGTTGAAGGTTTTTAAATTGGTGTTAAAAGAAAATTATAATAAATTGTTAGAAAAATCTTTATTAGATTCAACTGCATATGATTTTGTGAAATCTTGTATCACAAGGTATAAGATTACGCCGGATAAGGATTTGCTTTCGGCTTTGATTTTGAATATTAAGACAGATCAAGCATTTGATAGGTTTTTGCAATTGGTTTTTTTATGCGGATATAGGGATTTGGAAAAAATAAAGGTAGAGCAAATTAAAGGGAAACAACTAACAATGAGACAAATTGCTATCATATCATTGCTTGATTTGATGCCCAATGATGATAATGAAGAAGAAAAAGGCAAGTTTATGGATGCTTTGAATCAAAGCAATTCACATGCTC
>CAZLVV010000035.1:0-12054 GCA_964563385.1 uncultured Gammaproteobacteria bacterium | reverse complement strand
AATTCTTAACCCAAGAATACTCCAAGGAGTGCCATATGTGGTGGACGCGTACAAAGAGTTGACAATTTTTACGATTTTCGTTAAACTCTTGGCATTGTTTATCTGTTTGGAATAATTATTATTGAATAAATCAAAATAAATATTCGCAGGTTTAACGTAAATGCCGAAATAGCTCAGTTGGTTAGAGCGACGGTTTTGTAAACCGTAGGTCGTGGGTTCGAATCCCACTTTCGGCTCCATCTTTCATTATTGTGTTGAAAATAATAATTAATAAAATAATAAAGACTAAAAAAGTGTTTTGCGGAGATTTTTTATTATTTGTAAACTATTCATGAATTAATATATATGTCTCAAGATAATCTGATTAAGTTTGAGTGTAAAGATTGCAAGCAGATTAATTATTATTCTAGCAAGAATAAAAAAACACTCAAGAATCGTTTAGAGCTTGTTAAATTTTGCAAGCATTGTAAAAAAAGAACCATGCATAAAGAAACCAAATAAAATCCGCATAGGCGGATTTTTTTGCTTTTAAAAAGATGTTAATTAGTATAAGATAGAATAATTATGGGTTTATTTGATCCTCAACCAGCCAAAGTTAAGCCAATAAAACGTTTAGTTTATAAATTTCCTAAAAATATTAATAAAAAAATATTTTTATTAATTTATTTTGGTAGTTTATTTTTTTGGATTATGGTCGCATGTTTGATTGGCTGGTTGATTTTTTTTATTTTATTACCCATGATTATTGCCTCCTTTTTATTTGAATATGCATTAATCGGTATGGTTATTTCAATTGTTACTGGAGTGATTTTAGGGTCTTTTATGGGATCGTTGATAGTTAATATTATTATTCAAGAAGGAATTAGGGCCGGAGATATTAAAATTAGTTAAGAAAATTTGATATTAAAAAATACATATATAACATTTAGAAATATTTAATATGATATATTCAAAATTAGTTCATAAAGCTTCGGAATTTGCGGCTAAAATGCATGAAGGGCAGTATAGAAAATACCCCAAAAATACACCTTATTTTTCTCATTTGGCATGCGTTTCATTAATGTTGCAAAAAGCTGGATATGATGATGATGTAATTGCGGCGGGTTTTCTTCATGATGTACTAGAGGATACAAAATGCACTGAAAAACAATTGAGACAAGAATTTGGGGATAAAATTACTGATTTGGTTTTGGCGGTGAGTGAAGATAAACAAGAGAAAAATTGGATTTTAAGGAAAGAAATGTATAGAGAAAAGATAAGATTATCGAATGCCGATGTGGCGGCTTTGTCGGGAGCGGATCATTTACATAATATAAAAAGTATGATTTTGGCTATTGAATCGGGAGTTGATATAGAAAAAATATTTATAATTAATTTAGCGGAAAGATTAAAACATGAAAAATTGCTAACTTTAATAATACGTGAAAAGCTTATTGCAAATAGTTTGATTGAAGAATTGGAAAAAGCAGTAGCTGAATGGGAAGTATTAATGTAATTATATGGCAAAATACGATGATTATTTAACGGCTTCGGATTATTATAAATTTTTGAATTGTCCGCATTGGCCTTATTATGAGCGTTTTCACACTGAAGAGGAGGGGTTTTTGAAACGAGAAATGACTGAAGGAGAAAAACAAAGGCTTGAAGATGGTTTGAAACATGAGGAAGAAGTAATACGCGCGTTATATGCTGATAAAAATATTAAAAAACAAATTCCAACAGGGGATCCGGAATTTGATTCAGAGGCTACGATTAAATTAATGAGAGAGGGGGTAGAATATATTTATCAGGGAACATTGACTCATAATGATTGGACAGGTAGACCTGATTTACTGATGAAAATTCAGGGAAATAGCGATTTGGGTGACTGGTACTATGTTCCGATAGATATAAAAAGCGCGCATTATGTACAAAAATATCATCGCTTGCAATTAATGTTTTATGCGGTATTGCTAGAAGCATTGCAAGGAAGATTTCCAGGACGTGGTTATATTATAAATAAAGATGGAGAACAGCATGAAATAGAATTAGGAGATTATGTTATTGAATTTAATGAAATAACTGCTGAATTGGAAGCTATTAGAGCTGGTGAAAAACCAGATCCTGTATTAAGAAAAAGTTGTTTTGATGTTGGTCCGTGGGGGGCTTTATGTAAAGAGTATGCAATTGGTTCAAATGATATAGCTCAATTGTTCAATGTGGATATTAGAAAATTAAAAGCATTGCGAGAGTTGGGTATACGCACTCTTACGGATGCGGCCAAAATGAATATTGCAGATATTGACGGAAGAATGCCGGGTTTGCGAGCTCATGGACTTATGGTAGCTAAAATGCAAGCTAGAGCCTTATTGGAAAGAAAAGTTATTATAAGGGAACCGATTCATTTAAATACTCCTTTAATGGAGATACATTTTGATATTGAAAGTGACCCCCCGAATGATTTTGATTATTTGTATGGAATTTTTATTCGAACTAAAGAAAAGAGCGAATACAAAGCTTTTGTTGCTAGAAATATTGATGAAGAAAAAGAAATGTGGAATAATTTTTTGAATTGGATCGAAACTTTGACAGTATCATATCAGGTAATTCATTATGCGAATTATGAAAAAGTACGTCTTGCGGTTTTAGAAAAGCGTTATGGAGGATCAGTGGCTTTGGATAGATTTAGAGATAATATGATTGATATTAAACAAGTAATAACGCATTCGGTTGTTTTCCCTTTACATTTTTATGGTTTAAAATATGTTGCTCCTTTTTTGGGATTTTCTTGGCGCGGTGAAGTAAAAAGCGGAGGACAATCTGTTGATATTTTTGAAGAATTTTTGAAAACTAAAAATGAGGATTTGTTGAATCAAATTATCGTGTATAATGAAGATGATGTCCGAGCTACTGCAGTAATTGCAGATTGGTGCCGAAATTATGCAAGTAAATTAACAGAATATAATGAACCGTATCCTTGGGAAAAGGGTATTAAACTAGGTACTTATAAAATATAAAAATTTAATTAAGTTTAATGCTTAATTCTTTTGATTTGAATCTGTTAGAGGAATTTTTATTTTATACATCATGAGAATGACGGATTGATGATGTAATTGAAATTTCATTTTTTTGTAATAGCGGTATTTTGACGAAGGTGATTGAGGCAATGGCTGAGGTTATTGGTATAGAAATGACTATGCCAATTGTGCCAACAATTGTGAGCAATAGAGTATTGGCCGTAAAATCTTGGTTTAAAAAATTTAACCATGAAGTTTGTACTTGATAGCGATATAAAAAGATGGAAATTGCAGATCCTATCCAAGCAAACGCTAATATTGCGCCCATTGTGCTAGCATGTTCTCGTCCGATATTGATTCCTATGCGAAATAGATTTTTCCAATTTTTTTCAGGATTAATTTTTTTTAATTCAATCATACCGGAAATGATCGATGATGATATATCTTGAATTATGGCAAAACAAATAAGTATGAATCCGATGAGTATAAGATAGTTAGGGTTTAAGGTTGGATTATTGGCAAGTATGGTGGATGCATTTGCATCAAGAGAAACTTGCATGTGCATTGATGTGGCGGTAATGATTGCGATTGTTGTTGTTAGCATTGTTCCGGAAACGGTAGATATAATTGTAAGTAACGATGCTTTACGCCGACCGTTTAGGATTAATGATGAAAGCGTACTTAGAATTGTTATTGATAAAAAAGAAATAAGGAAAATATTCCATCCACGTAAATATAGAGGGATTGTTGTATATATTCCAAGTAAAACGGTTAGATTTAATATGGCAAAAATTTGTAAACCACGTAAACCAAAAAAGAATAGTAATACGAATATTAATAATCCATAAGAAATAATGTATATATTTCTACGATCATATGTTTCAAAAAATATTTTTGGCTCTGCGTCTAAACCTTCTGGTTGGATGAATACCATAATGGCATCACCGGGAGATGGTAGGATTTTTTGAGAGTTTTTTTGTTCTTTTATTGTAAATGTTTTGTTTTTGTATGCACCGGAAATAATTTGAATCGTATAATTAAATTTTAAAGTAGCGCCATTTTCTGTTTGAACTCCAATTTGATCTACGGCTTTAACCAAGGCTCTTTCGTAAGAGCCGTAACGAGATCGATAGTTTGTATTGTACGATGAATTATCTGATTCAATATTGATCCCTGGCAATATAAGATCTTCGGTACTACTGGCAGTAAGTTCGATTATTTGAGCATGAGCTTGAGGTGTAAAAAAAAATAGATTTAAAAAAACAAAAAAGCCCACAAAAAAGATATGGTTAGTGTTTTTATGTTTATTCTGAAAAATCATAAAAATATATTATCTCAAGAGAAATAAATCGGCAATAATAAATTTTTAGTTACTAATTATAAATAAGTTTAAAAAAGAACTATGTGTGTACTTTTTGGATTTTTATTTTTTGTCGTGGATGCATATTGACACGTTTGGTTAAGTATTTTTTGTTCAAAAAGCTCGTGTTTTGTTCAATAATTGTAATCTTTAAAAAAACTCGCATTTGCGAGTTTTTTTAAATGGTCGGGCTAGTGGGACTTGAACCCACGGCCTCGTCGTCCCGAACGACGCGCGCTAGCCAACTGCGCCATAGCCCGTAATCGTAATATAAAATTTAGAATATGAAGAAGCGAAATCTGAATATTTAATTGCGTTTGGAATGGGCTAACTATATCAAATTGAGACTAGAATTGCAATATTAGACGGTGAAATGAAATTGATATAAAATAATGAATATATGGAAATTATTATTGTTAGCTTACAAATCGGCGTTATCACTGCTTGTCTTATAGTAGTTTTTGCGGTTTTTTTATATCAATGGAGCCTGTTTGCAACTCGAGCTCCATTT
The DNA here is from genome assembly GCA_964563385.1 of uncultured Gammaproteobacteria bacterium. Taxonomy (GTDB): domain Bacteria; phylum Patescibacteriota; class Patescibacteriia; order 2-12-FULL-60-25; family 2-12-FULL-60-25; genus MWCR01. The sequence goes on along the minus strand of CAZLVV010000035.1, from coordinate 7,187 downwards.
GTAGAAATTCCACGAGAAATTTTACCTGATATAGTTAAAGCCATGAATGTAAAATCAGGAGATGTGGTTTATGATTTAGGAAGTGGTGATGGAAGGGTTTTGGAAGCTTGTTATTTAAAGGAACCAAAAGCAAAATATATAGGTATTGATAAAGCGTTAGCGCCGTTTTTATTAGCTAAATGGAAAATGAGAAGATTGATGAAAACAGCTGATATCAAGTTTTTACATAAAAATTTTTTTAAACATAATTTTAAAGACGCGACACATATTTATTTGTATTTGTTTCCAGGGCTATTAAAGAGCTTATTGCCAAAATTGCAACAAGAATTGCCTCCAGGGGCTAAAATTATTTCGTGTGATTATGTTTTTCCGCATGTTGAGCCTATTGAAATTATTGATTTAAATCGTCCTAAGGGTAAAAGAGGGAGAAAGATATATATTTATCATTTATCTTAATTGCGTTAATAATAATTTATTTAGACCAAGATTGAAATTAATTGCGAGTTTTTGTGTTATAATATTTTTATGGTTAAAAGAAAGACAGTTAAAAATAAGAAGAAGATTTCTGTTAGAACTAAAAAAACTTGTAATTATTGGAATTGGTTTTTGTTTGGATTGGGGTTTGTAACATTTTTGGCAATAGGATTGCCTTTGGCCTTGTGGGTGAAAGCTGAAGAAGCTGATTTGATAATAGATACTCAGGATACTGATTTATTGCTTGTGCTGGCAGGACAAGAAAAAATTAATGAAAAAATTAATGCAATGATGCAAAAAATGGATTCGTTAAATAAATTTGATGACGCAAGCGTAGATTGCTGGAATCAATGTAGATTAAAACAATCTTTGTGTCTTGAAACTGAAAAAATTGATAATCATGACGATTTATTAAATATCTGCTCGCAAAGAAATCAAGATTGCATTGAACAGTGTGACGAGAAAACAAAAAATAAAATTTCTTGCCAAGATTATTGCGCTATTTCTTTTGGAGGTTGTATTGAGAGAGCACTAATTCCGCAGAAAATCGTGCTTAAAGATGAGAGAAATTGGCTAGATTTATGCGTAAATGAAAATTTAAATTGTTTGCAAAAAAAGTGTGATTTTACTGACGATGCAATTACGCAAAATGGAGTTTGTCTAGATCAATGTCAAAGATTTAGGGATATTTGTCAGTCTGGTCGTGTAATATATGACGAGAAGGCTTTGGATATTTGTGAACGTTTAATTAAAGTTTGTGAATATAAAGCTTGTGGAGTATAAAATGATTATTAATTTTAAAAGATTAAAAATTAGTTAAAATTTTGTGTAATCTTTAGATGTTATTTATGAAATTCGACGTGTTTTTGATGCGATGATAACGTGTTTTTTAATATGCAAAAAAGTTTATTTATTCAAACTGACGAAAACGTTGCGAAGTATCAACCGTTAGCTGATAGATTAAGACCGAGAAATTTTGATGAGATGGTGGGGCAAAAAGAATTAATCAATCCAGAATCTTCTTTTAGAATTTTAATAGAAAAAGATAAAGTTCCGAATTGTATTTTTTGGGGACCACCGGGAACAGGTAAAACTACTTTGGCAGAAGTTATAGCATTAACAACAAAAGCCGATTTTGTTCGTCTTTCGGCAGTAACTGCCGGTGTGCAAGATATTAGGAAGATTGTATCTGTAGCCAAAGAAAAAATGATATTAGGAAAAAGGACGATATTATTTATTGATGAGATACATAGATTTAATAAGAGTCAGCAAGATGCTTTACTACCTCATATAGAAAAAGGTGTTTTGATTTGCATAGGCGCTACAACGGAAAATCCAAGTTTTGAAGTGAATCAAGCCTTGCTTTCAAGGGTAAGAGTTTTTGTATTACATTCTTTAAGCGAATCAGATTTACGTAAGTTGTTGCAATTTGCGCTTATGGACAAAGAACGCGGATTGGGAAATGAGAATTTGTTTATAGAAGATTATGTTCTTACAACGATAGCGCAACAAGCAAATGGTGATGCGAGATCAGCTTTGAATATTTTAGAAATGTGTGCCAATGCGATGCTTGGTAAAAAAGATAAGAAAATAACTTATAATGTACTCAAAATAGTTCTTCAAAGAACACAAATGATATATGATAAAAATAGTGAAGAGCATTATAATATTATAAGTGCATTACATAAGTCCATGAGAGGTTCGGATTCTAATGCGGCGTTATATTGGCTGGCAAGAATGTTGGAGGCCGGAGAAGATCCAATGTATGTAGCACGCAGGATAGTAAGATTTGCTTCGGAAGATATTGGATTGGCTGATCCTCAAGCTTTATTGTTATCCGTTGCAACAATGCAGGCTGTGAATTTTCTTGGTTACCCTGAATGCACGGTTCACTTGGCGCAAGCGGTTGTATATTGCTCAAGGGCTCCAAAATCTAATGTTATTTATACAGCTTATGAATCTGCGGCGAGAGACGCTAAAAAAACATCTTATCTTGGCGTGCCGTTGCATTTAAGAAATGCTCCAACCAAATTGATGAAAGATTTAGGTTATGGTGAGAATTATAAGTATAACCCTAATTTTAAAGAACCAGTTGAACAAGATTATTTACCAAAAGAACTTAAAGGAAAAAGTTATATTGAATAATTATCAAATTATTAATTATTTAAGATAATTATCTCTATTTGTTTTTAAATATTTGTTTGTTAAATAAATGAAATTGCAATTGTCGTAAGATGGCTGAAAAAGAAAAATTTTGCTATAATAATAGATGTGAGGCAGAATTATTTGCGTGAAAAACGAAATACAAATGACATGAGTCGGAGGTTTTTATTTTTGACTGTATCGATGATCATTTTGTGTTTTATTTTAATTTTAAGATTGGCTAAAATTCAAATATTGGACAATGCTGTTTATCAAGTTTTGGCTTCAGGACAACATGATTTAGAAGCAAAATTATTGCCAGAAAGAGGTAGAATTTTGATTAAAGATTCACTGGACGGTAAATATTATCCTTTGGCGGCCAATAGAGATTCTTGGTTATTGTACGCTGAACCGAAAAATATCAAAGATCCAATATTGACCGCGCATGATTTGGCTGATTTGTTAGGAATGGCAGAAGTTGATTTATTGTCAAAGCTGGATAAACGCGATGATCCTTATGAATTATTAAGTCGAGATTTAGATCAAGAAAAGGTTGCTATGATTGAAGAAAAAAAATTAGAAGGGATAGGTTTTTCTAGAAATCGCGCAAGATTATACCCCGAGAAGCAAATGGGAGGGCAGGTGATAGGGCTTGTAACAGAAAATGAACAAGGAGTTATGCAAGGCAGATATGGAGTGGAATCGACTTATGAAGATTTGTTATCTGGTAAACCGGGTTCATTGTCGTTTGAGGCTGATGCGACAGGGAGAAGGATTATTTTTGGGCAGAATGTTTTGAAGGAGGCTGTGAATGGCTCTGATATTGTTTTGACTTTGGATAGATCGGTGCAATTTCAAGCCTGTGAAAAAATTAAACAGGGAGTTTTGCGCTATGAAGCTGATAACGGAACCATGGTAATAATGAATTCGAAAACCGGAGGAATTATAGCAATGTGTTCTTTTCCGGATTTTGATCCAGCGAATTTAAAAGAGATTACTGATGTGGCAATTTTTAATAATCCTGCAACGTTTGTCGCTTATGAGCCTGGATCAGTTTTTAAGGCAATTACAATGGCGGGAGGAATTAATGAAAATAAAGTGAATCCTGCTACAACTTATGAGGATTTTGGTTTTTTGGAAATAGATGATTTTAAAATAAAGAATTCAGATGGAAAAATCCACGGTATTAAAACAATGACAGAGGTTTTGGATGAATCTTTGAATACTGGTTCGGTTTTTGTGCAAAAACAATTGGGTAAAACTATATTTAGAAATTATGTTAAAGCTTTTGGTTTCGGAGAACGTACGGAAGTCGGTTTGAGACCGGAATCTCCAGGAGATATTAGATCTTTGGATAACAAGGGGGATATTTTTGCGGCAACCGCTTCTTATGGACAAGGGATAACAGTTACTCCAATACAACTAGTGGCTGCGTTTGGAGCTTTGGCTAACGAGGGTAAGCTTATGAAGCCTTATTTAGTTTCTGAAATTATCCATGAAGATGGAACCCGTGAAATCACCGAACCAAAAATGGTAAGAGATGTAATTACTCAAAAATCAGCGCAAACAATTACTAGAATGTTGGTTTCGGTGGTTGAAGGTCCGCATGGTAAATTGGCACAAGTTCCAGGTTATTGGATTGCTGGTAAAACTGGAACTGCGCAAGTGGCTAAGCAGGGTAGTCGTGGATATGAAGAAAATAAATTTATTACAACTTTTGTTGGATATGCTCCGGCCGATGAGCCAGAATTTGTTATGTTGGTTAAATTAGATAATCCCAAAACAGCAAAATGGGCAACATCAACGTCCGCTCCGATTTTTGGTGAAATGGCCAAATATCTGTTGAATTATTTAAATATTAAACCAACAAGACAATAATTAATCAATCGTTTTTATTATTAGATATTGGTTTTTGACTTTGATAGATATTAGACTTGTAATGTTATTGACTCTAATTTATGTTTGGCGTAATTTAGATGTATATGCGAAAAATACTTGAAAGATATTTGGGTTGGTGCACACGCAAGGCAATTTTAAGAGATAAACCGATAGTTGTTGCTATTGGAGGATCTGTTGGTAAAACTTCGGCTAGAGAAGCTGTTGAAATAGCTTTATCTGGTTTATTTAAGCCTGAAGAGTTTAGGACTTCGCAAAAAAATTATAATAATGAAATTGGGCTACCAATTTCTGTTTTTGCTAAATCAATGCCTGGAAGATATTTATTGAGATGGTTGGATTTGCTTTTTACTGCGACGAATTATGCTCTTGGTTTTAAAAAATTAACCATGAGATACTTGGTTTTGGAAATGGGAGCTGATCATCCGGGTGATTTGGATTATTTGTTAAAAATTGCTCCGCCTCAAATAGCAATTGTTACAGCAATGGGAGCGGAACATGTTGAATATTTTGGGTCTATTGATGAAGCTGTAAAAGAAGAGCGAAAGATTTTGTTGGCATTACCACCTGATGGTGAAGCGATATTAAATACTGATGATGAATTTACATGGCATTCAAGGTCATTAATTTCTGGAGAGGCTGTTGGTTTTGGCAAACACGCAGACGCCATGGCCAGAATAGATAGCACAAGAATTATTTATGATCAAGATAATTTTGCTAATTCGGGCTTAGAAGTTTCTATAAAAATAATGGGATATCATGATTTTACCTTTGTGCTACGTGGAGTCTTCGGAGAGCCTCATGCTTATGCTGTATCTTCGGCGTTGGCTTTTTGTTTATCCATGGATCATGATATAAAACCAGCGGTTGCTAAAATGATACAGGATTATAAAGGAGTGGCAGGCAGAACGAGGCTTATTAAAGGAATAAAAAAGACGGTTCTTTTGGATGATACATATAATGCTCAACCGCAGGCTATGGCATCTGCAATACGCGATTTAATTCGTTTTCCGGTTCCGAACAATGGGCGTAGGATAGCCGTTTTAGGAGATATGCTAGAGTTAGGAGATTTGACTCAAAAAGAGCATGAAATGATAGGTAAACAGGTGGCGGAATCAAATATTGACTTGTTGATTTGTTGTGGTACACTAGGGCGTATTATCGGTGATATGGCAATTATCCATGGTATGGAAGAAGATAAAGTTAAGATAATGGAAAATAGTGAAAAAGCCGGTTATTTTTTACAGCAAGAAGTAATAAAACAAGGGGATGTGATTTTGGTTAAAGGCTCTCAAAGTGTGCGTATGGAGAAGGTAATAAAAGAGTTAATGGCTGAACCTTTGCGGGCGCAAGAGTTATTAGCAAGGCAAACTCCAGAGTGGCTTACTAAATTTCGCTAAACTTTATATTGTGTACGGCCCGTTCGTCTAGGGGCTAGGACGTCACCCTCTCACGGTGAAAACAGGGGTTCAATTCCCCTACGGGCTACCAAAAAACTTCTCCAGTATAGAGAAGTTTTTTTGTAGAAGTATGATGAAGGAATTAAATAAGAAAAGTGGAAATTGATAGTGTGTATGCAATATGCATTTGAATTTTATGTTATAATAATATTGTGATGGAAAATTTTGGTTATCATGCAATAGCATCCGTGCTTTACGGTTTGATTTTGAGCCTGTTTTTAAAAATTACACGCCCAGCTTATTTGTCATTCAGAAGAAGAAAGAGCGGTTATGGAGTGGTATTTAACAGTGTAACCGGGAAGCCGGAAGCAATGGCAGTTGTTTCTTTGCAAACCTTAGGTGGAAAAACTGTACGCACAGCTCCAACGGATAGGGAAGGGAGATATAATCTTGTAGCCCCTAAAGGAGATTATTTATTGGAGGTTAGGAAGGCGGGTTTTGAATATCCTTCCAAGATTTTAAATAAAAATAACAATGACTCCACATACGATAATTTGCTGTCAGCGACTCATATTATTGTAACAGACCATGGATCGATTACTAAAAATATCCCCATAGACCCAAAGAATGCAACTCGTAGAATATCAATTATTAAAAAATATTTTATTAGAAACCGTCATTTTCAAGATTTTTTATCTTTCTTTTTACCAATTTTAGCATTAATTACGGTTTTGATTTTTAGAGAGTATTGGATATTGTGGTTTTTATTAATTTTATATTATTTTGCTCTATTTTATAGGTTTTTAGATTTTAAACCTCCACCTCCTCCTTATGGAACTATTCGTGATGTTGAAACGCGAGTGCCTTTAGATTTGGTAATGGTGAGAATTTTTGATCAGAAAAACGGCAAACTACTTGAGTCACAAATAACATCTGGCAAGGGTAGATATGCTTTTGTTGTTAAAAAAGGGAGATATAGACTTCTTATTCAAAAACAAGGATATAAAAGCGTGATTATAAATTTTCCGGAGGTAAAGCAGGATTATTTTTTGCTGGCAAAAGATGTTTATATGAGTAATAGAAATAAAGAAATTCATAAAGATTAACTATTAAATTAAAGATCAATAATTAGTATTTTAAAAGAAATTTATATTGATATTGTCGATGATGAATTTTAGTCTTGATGAACTTTGATTTTGATGGTTTTAATTAAGTTGTTTAATTATGCACGCGCTCAGATACATATTGCACTCTTCTAACCATAGAAGAACATGC
>CAZLVV010000034.1:0-12352 GCA_964563385.1 uncultured Gammaproteobacteria bacterium | reverse complement strand
CTTCAAAAGGATTATTTATGTTGTTGTTTTTAAAAATTGACATAATTTAATTATATCATAAATCTAGGAAGTTTATTTAGACACATACGCTTCTATTCATTTTTGCACTCTTTGCTTGATTCTTGGCTCGCAATGTATCTAATGGGCATAATGTCGTTCAACAATTGATGTAAATTCTTGCTGTTATATTAAACAAATCAATCAGCCAACTTGCGATTAAACTCTTGAATATCGTCAAATAACAAATGTTTGTGATAATTGATAAACTCTTCTTGAAGAGAAGAATTGAAAATTTTTAATTATTTACAATTTCTCGACTTAAGAATTGCGCCTTTATATTTTAACGTGCATAGAAAAAATAAGCGTTAAAATATTTTTAAACGCTTATTAATGATAAAGCCATGATTCCAAACAGAGCAATGACTATGCCTGCCATTTGATGTAATTTTATCTTTTCTTTATTAATCAACAATCCCAGCATAACAGCCACTATGATATAGCCTTCGCTTATAGTGGTAGCAATACCAATTGGTATATAAATCGTGGCATAAGCAAAACTAATCCAAGAAATATTATCTAAAAAAGATTGTGCTCCGATTAATTTTAAGAAATGATTAAGATCATTTTTGATTTGTTTATAGCCTTGAGTTTTAAGCATAAATAGTCCGCTGAAAATAGCTACAGCCAAATGAGTTAGCCAAATAACAAAAAGAGGAGAAAAAATACGACTAGCATGACCAATAATATAATCGCTAGCCCCTAAACCCGAAGCGCCAATAACTGCCCAAATCACGCCATTTTCTAATTTTATTTTTTTGATTTTGTCTAAAGAAGCCACGGAGGTCAAAACAAGTCCGATTAAAACCAGAAAAATATAAATGAAGGTTTTTAAGTCATACATTTCTTGTCCAATGACCATGGCTAGAATTACGGCAATAATGATTTCCAACCCGTTAATGGGCATAACTACTGCTAACTTGCCCAGCTTCAAGCCCTTAAAATTAGCCAGAGCCGTGAGTATAACCAAAGCACAGGCCGAGAAAATTAGTAACCAGTTAGAAATATTAAAAAAAATAGGAGCAATTTCTTGCCAGATAAAAGGTAAAATTAAAATACTGCTAACACTTGTTATATAAAACAAAGCTCGAATGATACCAATTTTTCTGATTGTTTTTTGGATAAAAAAATCTCCAAAAGCCCAGCCAAAAAGCGCGCCAATAGCGAAGAATATTCCGATGTTCATAATTTATTTTCTTTTTTAGATGATCAGCACCTCTTCCATATTATAGTCGATACCTTCTTTTTTATCGATTGTATGTATGCGTCCACCCATCTTTATCTTCTTGAAGAAAACGATTGAATTTCTAATTATTTACAATTTCTTGACTTAAGAATTGCGCCCTTATCTTAATGTGCGTATTTTTGTTAATTATTATTAACGAAATATATTCGTGATTTTATGCTTTATTGAGGTAAATAAATAATATATTGTCAAACCATTGACATAATAATCAAATAAAGATAAATTATCCTATTCCCTAGTACACCCTCATGCACTAAGGTTTTTACAAAAGTCCTCCGATTCAAATCCATAAACTAGCCGAATTTTGACTTGGTAGACTTAATTTATACCGAAATGGCTTATCAAGGATATACACAAGCAACAGAAGCCGTTAAACGCGCCAAACGTACGCTTATTGTTGCGCCAATCAATCCAAACTCGGATATGGTTGCGGCCATGTCCGCGCTTTTAGCGTACTTAAAAAATCATAATTTGCAGGCTGATGCTTATTCGCAAAATTTAAATAACGAAAAATTACCCAGCTATATTCCCATGCGTGATGCATTAATGCCAAAGCTATCAGCGATGCGTGATTTTAGAATAACTTTAAATGTTGATAAAGTGCCGATTAAAGAACTGGCCTATGATGTCAAAAACGGAAAACTGGATATCATATTAACTTCGAAACAAGGAGAGTGGACAGCGCATGATTTGAGTTTTCATCAAGGGGAAGATCGTTATGATTTGATTATTGCTTTGGGATGCACAGATAAAAATATGCTGGCCGAATCTTTTCCAAATCAGACTGATTTTATTTATCGTATTCCGGTAATCAATATTGATCATGACGCTCAAAATGAACATTGGGGAGCTATTAATCTTGTTGATATGACAGCTAGTTCGATAACCGAAGTTTTACACGGTTGGTTTACAGATTGGAATGAACAGAAAATTAATGAAAAAATTGCAACAGCTCTTATTGCTGGGATGATTTGGAAGACACAATCCTTCAAAGCGTCTACGATAAATCCGAGATCGTTAAAAAAAGCATCAAAATTGATAACATTGGGCGCAGATAGAGAATCGGTAGTACATCAATTATGGCGTACAAGAAATTTAAATACTTTAAAACTTTGGGGCAGAGCGTTAACCAGACTTGAACAAGACCCTGTTAAAGAAATGGTTTGGACAACATTAAGCCGACTAGATATTTTGGAAACAGGAACAACCGAAGCCAAGCTTGATGAATTGGTTCAGGAGTTGATAGCCTATGTTCCATCCGCCAAATTGATTATGATTTTTGTTGAACACGATGAAAAAACAACGCGTACAGCTTTATTTGCAGAGCCTCCGCATGACGCAAAGATACTAGGTAGAATTCTAGGATTAGATGGAAGTCGTGTAAAATCAAGCGGAGCCATAGCGATGCCGATATTCGAAGCCAAGGATTATGTTATCACCACACTTCGCTCGCAGATCAATACTTAATAATAATTACTAATTACCAATTTGATATCTAATTAACCAGATTGTTAAAGATACATGATATAATTGCGATTAACTGTTAACTTAATTAATTAATAAATTTTAATTAATATTTTATATAAAAAATAATCCCTATAATTGAGATTATTTTAATTTTTGGAAATATTAATCAAAAAAGGATGGTAAGTGAGATCTCGAACGGTATCCTCGCCAGAACACGTTCGTAGAACTCGCTCACCATCCCTTGTGTAAAGAATAGCAAAAAAAGAGAATCTTTGCAAAGCAATACTTATTCACCGCTAGTTTTAGCAATATTAACTTAATTTAGGGGTGGAAATACTGATTCCGGAGTTACTATTGCTGAACCGGTATCCGCAGAAGCTCTGAACATCCCTTCAATATCTCTTTCCATAATATCCAAACGTCTTTCAAGACCTTCTATTTTTTGAATTATCTGCTCAGTTGAATTATATCTATACACTTGTTCAGATTTTTGATTTTCAGCGTTAGCCACATGATACGATATGGCGCCAGTTAATACAATGGCAAATCCCGCTATTATAACAGCGCTCCAGATGTGAGAAATGCTACGAGAGGCACGCAAAACATGATGATCGCGCATGTGACTAGTTGCGCCAATATAACGTACGCGACAGGTTTCGCCACAGTGCGTATGCCCGCAAGGACCACATTTTTGAATAGAACCGGGCGATGGACTATTGCCGGCTTTAGTGCGTTTACGAATGACGCGCTTTTTTGAAGAAGCTGTTTTCATATTAATTTATTTAATTATAGCACATAGTTAACCACAGACAAAATATTAACCATACTACTATCACAATATAATAAAATCATGAAATTATGATAGAATTGAAGTAATCTGTATATTACGATATTGTAGCTGAAATTTGATTGACATAAGCGATGAAAGTGAGTAGTATTTTGCAGAGAAAAAGTAGAGATGTACAATAGCGTTTTGAACAGAGAGGGATGAATTAAAACGTAATTTGCTAAAAAATAGTAAAATAAATTTATTATGGACGTTTAGCTCAGTTGGTTAGAGCGTTCGATTCACATTCGAAAGGTCGCAGGTTCGAATCCTGCAACGTCCACCATAAAGAATTTCACCAATAAGGTGGAATTTTTGATTTGTGGAAACGTTCTTTGATATAAATAACATAATTCCTAATATCGAATTTTACTCGATCTTAATATTATTAATTTATATATAAATTATTTTTGTTTAAGTCTTTTGCTTTGGCGTATAAACATCGAGATATTTTTCTATCATAAGACCAGAATGCCAGGATTCGGGGGGAATCGTTGTTGTATCAGATACCTCGAGACGAGTACCAATGCGGGCTATAATCGCAAGGGCGTTGGCGAAGCGAATATAATTTAAAACATTTAGAGTGTTGGCTTTGGTGCGAACATCAACTTCTTTTCCATGTTTTATTAGCAAAGCAGAAGTGCGAATTAAATCAAAATTTAACTCTGAAGGTGAAAGAGCATCCATTAAAAAAGGCTCCCAACAATCGAATTCATTTTTACGAAACATAACATTGCCTCCGCCGGCCATATCAATTATCTCATTCGTATCAGCTGAATAATGCATGACGCGTTTAATATATCCCGCCAAAGCATGACGAAAACCAGGGTCTTCATTAGAAACTTTTATAACTTTTTTCAAAGAGGGATAGATATAAGTGATTATTTTTTCGCGTGCAGAATTATCTAAAGGCCCGATAGGATTGGAGGACGCTAAAAGACGATGCCCCTCTACATAATATTCGAGTTTAATAGTGCGATTAAGCTCTGCATAACTGGAATAAATATCGATACGATCTTCTTTTTTTGGTATTTCAATGCGACGTTGCAAAATACATAATACTGGCATGGTTTCCGGAATGACCATTTTTTTGGGTATCTCTATATTACGATCTCGTAAAATAGCTTTAACGATTTTTTCATTCAGAGGAAGCTTTTTGACGCACATAAGCTCCGTAGGGACTTGATCGAATAGAAAATATGATTGTAAACGTTTCATGCGCTCTCGATGTTCTCCGGCTTTGCGCTCAATATCAGCAACGGCTTTAGAAATCTCTTCCTCTCCCCTGCTTTGGGCGTAAAGAACTGGCAAGGTTTCGATAAAATTAACTTTAAGAATGTAGTTAGGAAAGCGTATATCTTCAAATACAATATGCTCCCCTCCTTTGCCGATGAGGTTAAGAATATGAGGCAAAACCCGACACTCATCTGAAGCGCGCATGACTAACTGACCACCAAACTCGCTTAAAGCTTCTTCAAGATCTTTGGCAGAAGAATGTAAGGGTTGTTTTTCGGTTACTTGGCGAGAAAGAAATTGATTTGCTCGTTTTGTTTTTATTACCGATGTCGTCATAGAGATATTATAACATGTCTGAACTTTTAACTCGCCTCGTAACACTTTGCGCGTATTGGATAGCAAAAATAAGAACAAACAAAAGCTTATTCGGCTTAAAATTAATCAAAAAGATCTTCAATTATTTTTGAAAACTTATTATTTCTATTTTAATGAACTTATATGATAAGTAAGTTTTAGACAATTAAAACCCTCGGTATTTGACCGAGGGTTGATTGAATTTTGTAATTGGTTACAAAACAGCTTCTTTGGCGGCTTTGGCGACGCGGAATTTTACAACTGTTTTAGCCGGAATTTGGATTGTAGCGCCCGTAGCGGGATTGCGACCAGTGCGAGCCTTGCGCTTAACTTTAACCAATTTGCCAAAACCAGGGAGAGTAAATTCACCATTCTTTTTGACTTCTTTATATGCGAGATCAGTCATCTCTTCCAAGATTGTGGCTACTTCTTTTTTGGAAACGCCACATTTATCGGAAAGAGTGGAAAGGAGCTGAGATTTTGTCATCTTAGACATAACGATATTAAAATTATTGAATTATTTTTCATGTAATATGTAACATGATATGTGTGTAAGTATACTTGAGTATAAACGCCTACGCAAGCAGTTTGCTCAATAAAATCAAGGGTTTAGGATCTAAAGATGTGGAAAACCTTAATAAATAACGGATTTTTGACTCAATTAATAACTATATTGAGCTAAAAAAGCTTTTTTAAGGAATAAAAAATTCCGCGCTTGATTATTAACAAAAAATTGATTTTATTGAATAATTAAAATTACTTTTAAGAAAAATTTGGTGGGTGGATGATAAAAAATTGAAAGAAAATTGTTTTGCTTTGATGTCTTGATACCAAGACGACGGAAACGCTTCGCTACGCCAATTTTATTTTTCGGGCGGGCGGAAGGGGGTCTGGGGGGAATTCCGCCTCGCCCTCTCTTTTCTGCTTTCATTTTTTTCGCTGGCGCCGGAGGCCGTGTCAATTTCATTGGCGCGCCGCCTTATAATTTTTTAATTGCTTCCGATCCGTTCGTAGAAATTATTACTGGAGCAACACCTTTTGTTCCAATAACATATGTTGCCACATTTACTATTTCTCCCTTTTTAGCAAATTGAGCCATTGCTCCGGTCGTCATCACTACTTTCGGAGGCATAGGGACTGCATAAGTATCAGCGACACCACCCTTTGAAGAATTGTAAACCGAAACTGATTGATATTTCTCAACACTAACTTTGGTCATTATATTGCCTGGCAATTCAGCACTTCCCTGCAGACAATCCGGATGTGTTTTATTAATTTTTAATCCTAAAATCAGTGACGAAACAAAAAGGCGTTTTATTTCTTTACGATCTCTTGCTAAAGTTTCGGAATCTTTAACATCCCTTATTTTTTTATTTCCGTATTCAATATCCAACCTGCTCTCAATTAAATTATCCTTATTCTTGTCAGGGTCAAACCCTAAATCAAAAATCGGAAATTTGTTTTGTTTGTATAATACAACTTCCTTTTCATTAAGTAGCGTTCTTGTTATTAAACACGTTAAATCTCCTTTTTTCAAAAATTTGGATAAACTTCCTCTTGCTTCAACCTTACCATCATCTTCCCCTTCAATTACAAATGTCTTTATCCTGTTTATCCAATTATTACCGTTAATTTTTGTTACTATTACTTGTTCCCATGGCAAAATATCGCTTTTTCTTAAAATATCTTTTGGAATTACCAAGCCCTCGGCAATTTCGTCCTGTTTAAAAGTATTCTTGCAATCAGTGATAACAAGGTTATGGATAGCACTTCTTTTGAAAATTATTTCTTTCATAAAATTCAACATTACCTTATCACGTTGCGCAATAATATAAGTAATTTTTAAAAATTAAATCCTATGCAATTATGATACGTTTTTTTCGATAAAAAATCAAGAAAAAGGAGCGGCTCTCTTTTAAGATTACCGCTCTTGAATTTAGAGTCTGCGTGTTACAGACCTTCCCAAGCGCTCATTGATAGATTTCACCTTGCGGTGAATTTCATCAAGTAACGCATTCGGATATGGCCACACTCCCGTCTTCCGAGAGAATAAACAATGCTCGAACGGCGCAGTCGGGTAGAGCTGCCGCCACGAACGCCGATATTCTCGCGTGACAGGAGAGAGTGTCAGAAAGATCGCTTGGTGCAAGAACTGTTGCTCAAGACACTCCGTTATGAATCGGAAAGTTTCTTCCAATTCGCACGGCCTTTCGGCAGACTGTCCGTTTGTTTCGGGAAAACCGCCTATGAAAAAGCCTTCACGATTGGTCGTTTGCAGATTCTCCTTGGCAAACTCGAGAACTTTCCGCACCACGGACAATGTATGCGGCTTTCTTATCATGTGAAGTACCCTGTCGTTTCCATTCTCGCATGGAAACGCTATGTGTCGCACATTTCCGTCTTGACTGAATTGTCGGAGCAACCGGAAATTTTCCCTAGCCATTGACTCGAAAGTAAGGCCGTTGGAAAATCCGATCTGGTATCCTGCACCGGCTACTTGAGAAAGAATCTCAAAAGCCAAGTCGCGAGAGGCGTTGTTTCCGCCGCCGAAATTGTTGTCCATGAAGTCAATGTAGTTGATGCCGAAAAGGCAATCAAACTCATTGATGATTTCCATGGTGTTCTCGACAGCGTACCTTACGAGCCGCTTATCTGTGTCGCAAAAGGTGCAGTCAAAACCGCAGCCATACGACGTTAGAAGCGGCAGATAGGCAACAGGCCCCTGAATGCCAAGGATGGTGCCGATTCGTCCAGCGTGAGGATTACCGATAAAGGAGTAAATATCCAATGCTTTTTCTCTCCCAGCTACTTCCACTCGCGGAAGCAAGTTGTAGTCGGGAATTGCGAAATGGTCAGGTTGAAACTCGGACAGACCGGAAAATTCAACCAAACCATTGAATCTGCGAGCCACTCCTTGTGGTAAATTACCCATAGCTGGTTCGTCAAGACAGCGCAGTAGAGAAGTTATCACCGGCTGACCCGGACCAACAACGACATAGTCAACGGCCGGAATCTCTCCGATAGGAAACGGAGTATTGCCGAGGATTTCTTCGTGCCACTGCGAAGCTTCGTGTCCGCCAAGAATAATGGGCGTTGTAGGAAATGCTTCCTTTAGAGCCTTGGCTGTTTTTGCCACTTCGCCTCGATCAACTACTGTACAGCAGCTCATGCCGATCACATCCGGCTCGAGCTTGACCACTTCGGCTACGATCTCCTCGATCCGCAGTCCAGTTTTCCAGTAAGGAATCCCGTCAAGTTCCTCAATCGCTACCGGATTGTAGGAAGAATCAAGGATACCTTTTTTTAAACCCTCGGCCGCCGCGTCAAAGAGAAGTGCCTCGTAGCCATTTCTTTTGGCTTCCGCCAAAACAGAAATGGCTCCCAATGGTGGGTGAATGCGGGGCGGAGTTCCAGCTGGAGATACTGCGCGAGGTGTTACAACAACAAACCTCTCTATTTTTCGTTTCATGACTTTTTCTCCTTTTCAGAAAAAGAGGCGGCAAGAAATGAATCCCGCCGCCTCAGGTGGTTGAACTACCGCTTTTCCGCGTTGCCTCATAGAGGCAGTTGGGATCCTGCTGATCGTAGTTGCCCCAGAAGTAGAAGCGATTAGCTGGACATTCGTTTTTACAGAGACGACTGCAGTTATCACATTCGCGAGGTTGACGAATCGCCCGAACGGTTTGGAATTTATTCCCGACTTTTCCTTGCCAAAAATCTCTGATGGTTCCATCTTGGTAGATTTTCCCGAAAGAGAAGGTTGGCCCGAAGAAAACACAGGGACTTACCTTGCCATTGGCGTCAATGTGCATGGAACGGTTAGCCGCTCCGCACATTCGTCCGCGCAAGAGTTTCTGCAACACCTCAGCTGGCTGGTTAAACATCATGCCTTCGTCCATCAGCACATACGGCAGCACTTTTGGGCTATTAAGGTATCCCAGTACCTTGAGATAACGCGGGGAGTCTTGAGGGCTTAGCATTGTTTGATTATGCACAGCCCCGCCGGCCGGTCTGCAGTAGGAAAATTTGATTTTTACTCCTCTGCTTCTAGCCAGTTCTACTAACTCCGGCACATTATCCAAGTTCTGTCGTAACAGCGTAGTTCGCAAAAGTACATTGACACCGCCTTCCTTGAGTGTTTCAAGAGCGATGAGCGCTTTTTGGAAATGACCGGAACCACGCAAGCTGTCATTGACTACTTCCATGCCCTCGATACTTACCGAAGTACGAATTTTGGCATTAGCAAGCAAGTCAACTGTTTGCGGGGTTACTACTGCGCTGTTCGTGCTGATTGTGAGAAAACATCCGGCTGAACGGAGCAGATTAACGATGATTTCAAAATCGGGGTGAAGAAAAGGATCGCCACCGCCGATTTTGATATACATCACACCTAGCTTCTGAATTTCTGCTGCAAGTTTCTCAATTGTCGCTACGGGCAAAAATGTTTTTAGACCTCGTCCCGCTTCCGACAAACAGAAAGGACATTGGAGCGAGCACGCCAGCGTGATGTCGAGGTAAATCTTGAACGGAGCCGAATAGGCGTTTAGGACTGGCGAATTGTGAACAATCCGCACCGCCTTGTCACTTAATTTCTGCCCGACAAACTGTCCGATAAGATCGGGCTGAGCCGAACCGAAGGGAATCCGCTGCGGAGATTGCAAAGTATGAACTTTCAACACTCCGCTATCAGAATCAAACTCCACCAGTTTATCGACTTCCTCCTCTCGTAAAGAGGTAAAGTCGAAGCCGGTGTTTTCCAGCCTTATGATCTTCATGGCTTTTCCTCCTTTTCAGTCGAGAATTCGGGAAGTTAGTAAACCTGCTTTCAGGCAACGGGCGGCAGCAATGGCCGTGCCAATCGGCTTGAGAATTCCGTCATCGGGCAGATCAATCCTTGATGTGATTTTTCCGCCTGCTTTTTGGAATTCTTTGACTGACATTGGCTTTTCCGCTAGCTGCAAAAGCAGTTCTGCTTCCAGTTCAATGAGAGCAGGGTCGTCGATCGGCCTAATCTCGCCAGAGGTAAATCTTCCAGCATAGATCAAGACATTAGTGAACGGCTTGCGGCCGGCTTCGGCGCGCAGACTGCGAAAGATGATGATAGGCAGAGGCTCATTCGTCAGATCGGTAGCAAGAGATATTTTTTCAATGGACTCCGAGTCCATCAAAATTGTCTCGTTGCCGCGATGATCTGTGATGTCCACGTCTAACCCAACTTCCTCAATCGCTTCCCGATGCAACGAAGCACCCGGCAATTCGTTCGGTTCCAGTTTCCCACCAATCCCGCCAAAAGGCAGGATTGACATACCCTCTTCGGTTCTACCCCAACGGTGGGGTTGCTTCAAAGTAAAGCAGAAACCGAAGCCACGGGTTGCCAGCAAACCAGTCCCCAGATCCGCTTCGGGATCCTGAAGAAATTGTTCCAGAGATTTTCGGTTGTCAATGTGCTCACCAGAACGCCCTGGCTTGACTTTGTGTTTTATAGCAAAAAGGCGTATTTTGTCAAGGATATTGTGTATTTTAGAGATAAATGGATTCATAAGTTTACTTGAGCAAAATATCAACAGAAACACCTAATGCTTTGGCAATTCTTTGAACAGTATCAATAGTCGGGCTTTGTATTCCGCCCGATTCAATTTTAATAATTGTAGCATGAGCCACATCTGCCAATCTTGCAAGTTTGTCTTGCGACAAACCTTTTTCTTTTCGATATTCCTTTATATTTTTTGCTACAGTTGGAATTGTTTTTGACATTGTGATATGATAATATCTATACTATAATATAGATAGCAATTTATCCTTCAGTAAATATCTATATTATTATGATACACAATTTTTATTTATTAGTAAATGGGAGTTCCTTAGCGTTACCCGCGCACGGGTTGGGTGGGGCAAGAGCAACATCTCTTTTGGCGGCGCATTTCGCTTTGCGAAATACGGCCTCCAATTCCGCCGAAAAAAAGAGCAGTCCGAGCGAGGGCGTGGCGGAAGGAGGGGGCTGGGGGAGGAATTCCGTCTCGCCCGAACCGAAAAAAAAGCCTCGTCGCCCTGCCCGTTCAAAGCAGACTACTAAAGAAAAATTTTGTTTTCCTTTTAGGGAAAAAATCGGGCGCATAAATAAAATACCGTGAATAAAACTTTTTCTTTGTCGGAATAGAAGCGAGTGGAGGTGGAGCAGATCTATTTTAGTATTTTTCGTTCAAAAAAATTCGAGCTTTGTTTATAAATGCAACCATAGAAAACACAGATAACTGTGTTTTCTATGGTCGGGCTATCCCATCATGGTTCGAACCGATGACTACATAATTCAATCAGATTATCGAGGAATCTGTGTTGGAAATTAAACTTCTATTTAAAAATGAATGTCTGACAAATGATTTGAAAATATTAAGCGATATTATTTTAATGCCGTAATAAACCATCTCCCGATTTCATCTAAATCCATTTTAACCTCATGAAATAGAGAAAAAAGATTTGCGACCTCTTCTTTTGTATAAAAACTATGAGGCAATCCCTTTTCGGGACCAGATAATGGTGCATAAGTTCCATTTTCTATCTCCTCATGGTCTTTAAAAGTATTCCATTTTTTACTACTTTCAAAATCGGGAACCGTAATAAATATTTTCCCATCATCAACCAAACTTGAATGAATTCTATCCACCACTTTTTTTACCTGTTTTTTTGTGCCATGGTGAATTGTGGAAATTGAGATGACTAAGTCATACTTATTTAGAGGAATTTCGTATTCGAACATGTTTTTGCAGAGAATCAGAGAATTATCATTCAGAATTTTCTTTGTCATTTCTACGGCTGTTTCACTGGAATCAATTCCAGAAATTTTGAAGCTATTTCCTTGTAAAAACTTCAAATACTTACCTGTGCCACAGCCAATATCTAAAACAGACTTTGTTTTAAAATCGTGCTGTTTAATAAAGGTCTTAAATCTCGGATTAACATCTTCTGATAAAGTTGCCCAAGCTTCACCACCTTTTTGAAAATTTTTATAAATGTTATCCCAAATAGTCATAATCACATATAAACATTAGAACTACTAACTTCATAACTTCAGCATATTTATAACAAAACCTTTTATTTGAGGCTAATTTTTTATATTGGTCGCAATTGCTGAACGAAGCTCGAACCTTTTTCGAGCGAGAATTGCTCGA
>CAZLVV010000033.1:0-12394 GCA_964563385.1 uncultured Gammaproteobacteria bacterium | reverse complement strand
TCACCATTTATTAATTCCATGCTTTAAATTAGTCATAACTTAAAAAAACCCTCTAAATTAGCGACTTTTTATCAATTTAACATATTATGCTTTACGCAAAAACGATTCAAAAATGCATTTATGATTCATTGCAAATCATACGACATGAATCGTTTGCATCTCCTCCCAATTTTTCCCAATTTTTGCATCCACCACAATCGGACATCCAATTTTTTCAATATTTTGCATAATCTCTACCACGGCCTTAGCAACTTTTTTAACATCCTTTTCCAAAACCTCCAGCACCAATTCATCATGCACCTGCAACAACAATCTTGCATTCTTAGAAATTTTTGGCAATTTTTTCGCAACATCTATCATTGCAAGCTTAATCAAATCAGCCTCCGTGCCTTGTATCGGCATATTGATCGCCATCCTCTCAGCTTGCGCTCGCGCCATTTGCAATGGAGAATTAATTTCTGGCAAAGATCTCTTGCGTCCAAATAACGTCTCAACGTATCCTTGCGAAGAGGCCAAAGCTTTTGCCATATCCATAAATTCACGAATTCCTGAAAATACTGCGAAATATCTATCAATAAAATCACGAGCTTCAGCATAGCTAATATTCGCTGTACGCGACAAGCCTTGCGGACCCTGTCCAAACAACAATCCAAAATTAATCGCCTTGGCCACTCTGCGTTGATCTTTTGTCACAAATTCCGGCTTTAAATTCCAAATTTTACTCGCGGTTGCCGTATGAATATCTTCACCATTTTCAAACGCTTCCAACATTATTTTATCTTTTGATAAAGCAGCCGCAATCCTTAATTCTATTTGCGAATAATCACAAGCCAATAAAACATATCCTTTCTTGGCTATAAATCCTTTTCTAACTTTCCTGCCCATCTCGGTTCTGATTGGAATGTTTTGTAAATTCGGCTCCGAGGATGACAAACGCCCTGTCGCGGTTATCGCTTGATTAAACGTTGTATGCACTCTATCTTCTTCATCCACCAATTCCGGAATTGCTTCAACATAAGTCGATAACAATTTAGATAATTCACGATAATCTTCAATCATTTCTATTATCGGATGCGAGCCGTGCAATTTTTCCAGTTCCGAGGCCGCCGTAGAAATTCCTGTTTTCCCTCTTTTAATTCCCTTTGTAGAAATCTTCAAAACATCAAACAAAATATGCCCCAACTGCTTTGGTGATAGGGGATTAAACTCTTCACTCGCTAACTCATGCATCTTTTTTTCTAAATTAAATCTTTCTTTACGCAATTCTTCCGCTAATTTCTTAAAATATTTCACATCAACCATTATTCCTTCTTTCTCCATTTTCGCCAAAACCGAAATAAGTGGCATTTCAAACCTCTCTAATACAGAGACCAATTTTTCCTCAACCAACTCTTTGCGCAAAATACCTTCTAATTCTCTAATCATGTCCAAAATATCTTCATATTTATTTTCATTTAACACTTTTTGCAATTTCATTAACACTACCGATTTCAAATCATGCCCCCTTTCGCCGGCGGTCAAAAGATAGGCTCCTAATTCCGTATCAAAATCCAAGCCCAACATTTCAAATCCCATTGCATCCGTCCAATGCCAAATTTCTTTCAACCCGTGTCCAACCTTCTTTATTCCTTCATCTTCTATCATGAATCCCAATATTTTTTTAAATTCTTTTTTATCTAAAATTGATTTATAAATCACGATTGTCATTTTTGCGCTTCCCAAAATCACAGCCGGCAAATCATCAAATAAACTTTCCTGAATCACTTCCGGCAAATAAATATATAATTTACCTTCATTTTTTACCACCTTAAAAAACTTCTCAAAATCATCAATATTTTTAATTACTTCATGAATAACTAAATTTGAATTTTTTTGATCCAAATTCTTGATTTTACGTTCTAAATTCTCCATTTTTTTTCCAAAAAGCCGAGAAATAAGACTTTTAAAACCAAATCTAGATAAAACCGCAATCACTTTATCTTGATCAACTTTACGACGAAGCAAATCGCTTGTTTTAAATTTAATCGGCGCATCGGTCACAATTCGAACAATTGGCAAAGTTTCCATGGCAATCTTTTCACCATCAAGCAATTTTTGTCTCACCGTGGGCTTGATATCACTATTTAAATCTTTAGCCGCTTTCATTATTCCTTGTAAATGATCGTATTTTTGCAACAACTCTGTCATCGTTTTTTCTCCAATTCCCTTAATCCCAGGAATATTGTCCGATACGTCGCCTCGTACAGCCTTAAAATCCACTATTTGATCAGGTCGTAAACCCGTAATTTCAACCAAGCTTTCCGGCGTATAAACCACAGTCTCACTCACGCCTTTTTTAAAAGCCACAACCGAAACATTTTGAGATATTAATTGCCAAACATCTTTATCACCAGTCAACAACAAAACCTTAAAACCATCATTTTCAAGCTTAACAGCCAAGGTTCCCAAAAGATCATCTGCTTCAAAACCATCCAATTCAAGATTAGTTCCGCCTAAAACTTTTACAATTTCCTTTACATCATCAAACTGATCATAAAAAACTTGATCCTGTTTTACTCTTTTTTCTTTATAAGTTTTTAAGGCCTCATGCCTAAATGTTGGCGCCGTCGTATCCCAACAAACAGCCAAAACATCAGGCCTTTCTTGCGCCAAAATCTTAATCAATATCGCAGTAAATCCATAAACCGCATTCACAACCTTTCCATCTGGCGCTGTCATGATTGGAAGCGCGTGCCAAGCCCGATGAATAAGAGAATTTGCGTCAATAACAAGTGCCTTTTTAGTAGTCATAATACTACTAAATTACCGCAAATAAACTCTAAAGTCCAATCATTTTAAGCTTTTTAATTTATCAACCCAAAACTCTATCATTTATTTTTTTATTCATTATCTTCGTAAGCAAATTATGAGCAACATTCGGTCTATAAGTTATAACCATATCCGTTTCTCTTTTCACAATTCTCTTCGTCGCCAAATTAGAATTAGCTTTATCATAAACCGCAATCAACACATTCTTGTTTCTCAACCATTCCATTCTCTTTTTCGTCAAAGATCCTCTACGCGATCCCACAGCCCAAGGTTCTACATCCATAACCTGATTCCACAATTCTTTAGATCCTCTTAAAGTTGACCAAGTATGTAACAAAATCAAGCGCCTAACATCACCTACTTGTTCTTTCAACAATTTTAAAGCCCCAACATCAAACGATGAAACAATGGTTCTATCACGCAATTGTTTGCTCGTCTTTAATTTCATAATCAAAAACGGAACAACTTTTGAATCTTTAATTTCCATGTCCAGTTGTATCGGACTTGTAATGGCTTCAGTTACTTCATTTAAAGTTAAAATTTGCCCAGAGCTTCTTAATGTCAGCGCTTTTAACTCTTTTACCGTTAAATCGCTTATTTTTAATGCCATGCCCGCTATACGTGACAAATTCTTATCATGCCCAACAACAATCTCTCCATCTTTTGATAATCTCAAATCAAACTCAATTCCATCCGCTCCGGCCTGAATCGCTTGCATAAATGAAAGTAAAGTATTTTCCTGCACATGCCGACTAGGCATGCCCCTGTGTCCAAATATCAGCATAATATTGCCAAGCATACCTTAATTTCCAAAAAATACAAATCCATCAAATCTCATAACAATTAACATATTGATAAAAACAACTCATATCAGCTTATCTCATTTTACAGAAAAAAGAGTATAAAATCCTTAAAACAAAAACCAACACTAAACAAATAATAGATGATTCAAAAAATTTTTCGAATTTAATGATAGTTTGAGCTTTCATTTACAACCAGTCATTTATTCAAAACCCTTCAAATTTTAATCAACCGTTTTAACTGGACGATTTTTAATTCTCTTGGTAACATCAAATCCAATCGTAACTCACCCAACCACTTGTAATCACTTAAAATAATTGGGGCGAGCAACGTAAAACAAAAAGGGCGTGATAGCCAAGTGGTAAGGCACGGGTCTGCAAAACCTGTATCGCGGGTTCGATTCCCGCTCACGCCTCCATCTTCCATTGATCAATTTTATTGATTTATGAGAATGTTTCAAACACAAACATAATCAATCTCCAGCAAATCATGGGGATTTTTATTTTACACAAATCAATTTATAAGTATAGACAAATTGCATACTTTGCATTATTCTCTCCTCCAAGGAGAATGGCGCGATGAAGCACATCAACAGCAATCCGTCACAAACCTTCAAAAAACTTGATCCTTCAAAAATCAAAGAACAAACTTCCTCCGAATCAAAAATCTTAATTCAATTTATTGAAAGAAAAGAAAAAGAGAAAAAATCGGAGAAAATTTTTTCTTTATTTATATTATTCTTACTCATGACAATAACCCTGATATCAATCATCAAGCAAATTGGTTATTTTTTATAAAAATACTGCATAAAACAGTCTTTTTAATTCGGGTATTAGCAATTAAAAACCTCGACTTTCACCGAGGTTTTTTTATTCATTAAAATTCGTCTTTTATGAATCAAGCACATCCACATCAACCTGACGCTTACCCCATTCTCTAGCAGCCTGAATTTTATCAGCCCCACCAAAATAAAGATCAATACGATAAGAATACTTAGGCGCCAATCTATCACGAACCGTACAAACACCAAATCCTGGTACATTTATTTTGGTTCCAAATGGCAAGCTGGCCGCACAACTTAAATCGCCTTGTTCATGAAGTTTACAAATATCAGATCCATCAGCGCTAACACAAGGCGTGGAATCTGTTTGCCACGGAACACTATTATAAGCGGTAACCGTATATTTTTTTGTGTACTTAACGGCCAATGATTGCTGAATCGGCTCTTCCACGGTTGCAGTTTCAGTTGCTATCAAAGTTTTTTCTTCTTTCAAATCTTCTTCTTTCAAATTTATTAATCCATTTTCTTTAATTACGTCATAAAGAGAGTGAGTAATCGTTGTAAAAGTCGGAACAATAGGCATAATCGTTACAGCCGAAGCAGTTTGTATTTTAACCGAAGTAACAACAATAGTCACAATCAAAAAAACTGATAACGCATTTTTTATTTTATTATTTAACGACTTAAATTTATTGGTTCCTTTCATAATCATGATCTCATAAAAAGCAATCTTTATATTCCCATCTTCGAACCTTCGCTTAAATAACGAATTTTCTCGATTGTTTAATCAAATATTTGGCTTTAATTAGCTAAATAATTAATCTATAAATATATATGTTTTTTGCTTTTTATTCTTTGAGAAGAAAAAGTATACCATAAAACGCGTATTTTGTCAATGGTTAATCCTTAATTTTTAGCTAAAATAAGCCATTTATACCACATCTTCTCCACTTATCAATCATCCTAAATCATGTTAAACTTATCACAATAAGATTTCTGTTAAACTATTATTTTTTTACATCATTTTGTACTCCGCATCATGCACCATTAATTATGTAATATTTCATTGCGACATTCTAACCAAGCATCATTTATTTATGCCCATTCCCGAACTCAAACCTTCTTCACATCTTAATCAAGAGCGCAAGTCGCGCAAAAAAGATTGGAAGGTTAAAGCCAAAACCATTGCCGTGGTTTCACTCATTTTTAGCTTAATCGCCCTTTTACTGGGAGTATTAATATTTACCATTGCCATGGCTTGGATCAGTCGCGACCTTCCCGAACCCAACACTTTGCTCACCAGAAACATAGCGCAATCAACCAAAATTTACGATCGCACAGGTCAAATCTTATTATATGAAATCCATGGTGATGAAAAACGTACCTTGGTTGAAATTTCAGAAATACCAGAATATCTCAAACAGGCAACTATAGCTTTGGAAGATAGAGATTTTTACAATCACAGCGGAATCAACTATAAACGCGTCGTTAAAGCGCTTTATGTTGATATAATCGAACGTCGTAAAGCCCAAGGAGCATCAACCTTAACACAGCAATTAGTAAAAAATGCTATTTTATCTCCTGAAAAAAAATGGGAACGCAAACTCAAAGAAATATTGATGGCTCTACAAATCGAACGCAAATTCACCAAAGATCAAATATTGCAAATGTATTTAAATGAAATACCATACGGCGCCCTTATTTTTGGAGTTGGTTCTGCGGCTGAAACTTATTTCGAAAAACCGGTCAGCGAACTCACTTTGGATGAAAGCGCTTTACTAGCCGCCATCCCTCAAGCCCCAGATTATTACAATCCTTATGGCGCCGGCGTTTCTGGCGACAATCGTGACGCGCTTATTAAACGTCGAAACTTAGCGCTTGATTCCATGGTGCGTGATAATTATATAACCAAAGAACAAGCTGAAGAGGCCAAAGCCGTGGACACGCTTGCCAAATTAGCTCCTCATAAAATCGCTAGCATCAAGGCACCGCATTTTTCCATGTATATTCGCAGTTTATTAATTCAACAATACGGACAAAAAGAAGTAGAGAGCGGAGGGCTTAAAGTTATCACCACTCTTGATTGGGACATGCAACAAATCGCCGAAGAAGAAGTAAAAAAAGGCGTTGAAAAATACGGCGAACGTTATGGTTTTGAAAATTCCGCGCTTTTGGCCATGGATCCTCAAAACGGTCAAATTCTTGCCATGGTAGGATCCGCCGATTTCTTCAATAAAGACATTGATGGACAGGTCAACGTCACTCTTCGTCCTCGGCAACCAGGTTCATCCTTCAAACCAATCGTTTATACCGCCGGTTTTATTAAAGGTTATACTCCGGAAACCGTGCTCTGGGACGTTTTCACCACTTTTAATACCGAAATCGGCCCCTATAAACCACACAATTATAACTTTCAATATTCCGGCCCATTAACAGTTCGCCAATCACTGCAACGTTCGCTGAATATTCCAGCTGTAAAAATGATGTACCTAGTTGGCACTCAACGTGTTATCGATTTTGCAGAACAATTAGGTTATACAACTTTCACAGATCGTAGTCGTTTTGGTATGTCTTTAGTTTTGGGCGGAGGTGAAGTTCAATTAATCGAGCATGTAAATGCCTATGCGGCCATGGCCAATCAAGGTATTCAATATCCCGTTGCTGGTATTTTAAAAATTTCTAATTCAAACAATGAAACAATTTTTGAATTAGAAGAAGGTGAAGGCAAACGAGTTATTCCCGAAGACGCCGCTCTTCAAATCACCAATGTACTGGCCGATAACAGCGTCCGAACTTTTGGCACCGGAGTTTTAACCTTGCCGGATCGTCCTGTTGCCGCCAAAACCGGCACAACCAATAATTTTAAAGATGCTTGGACAGTAGGCTATACGCCCAATCTAGTAGCCGGAGTCTGGGTAGGTAACAGTAGAGGCGAAGAAATGAACAGTGGCGCCGATGGTTCAATTGTGGCCGCTCCTATTTGGCAAGCATTCATGAAACGCGCCGGAGCCAACTTGCCGATTGTAAAATTCAAAAATCCACCTCCATTAAATACCAATAAACCTGTTTTAACTGGAAAATCTTTTAAAACCACAGTCAAGATAGATCGCATTAGTGGCAAATTGGCCACCGAATACACACCGATTGAATTCATTGAAGAAAAAGATTTTTACGAAGGACACAATATTTTGTGGTACATTGATAAAGATGATCCACTTGGACCCGCTCCATCAAATCCCAAAAACGATCCTCAATTTGCTAATTGGGAATCCGCGGTTCAAGCTTGGATAGAAAAAGAGCAGTGGAACACAACCAGCACCGCGCCAACAGAATATGACGATGTGCATACCTTGCAAAACAAACCCTCTATATCTATTCTATCGCCACAAAACAATTCCAACTTATATTCTCGCGATTTAAACATTCATGTTTCAGCTCAAGCTCAACGCCAAATTGTCAGAATCGAAGCCAGAATTGAAGATACCATCATAGGCCAATCTTCCGGAGGCGGAAGCATCAACGCCAATATTCCCAATAATATTCCCAAAGGTTATCACGAAATTATTGTTAAAGTTATAGACGATGTAGGCAACTCCAGCGAAGATAGTGTCATTATCAATCTTAACGCGGATCTAGCGCCCATAAAAGTATCCATCTCCTCACCAGCCTCTGGCGCTCGCATTTCATCATCCCATTTCCCCATACCAATTTATGTTCAAGTCAGTGAAATCAGCGATGTACAAAAAATAGATTTACGTTACGAACAAAACGGATCCACAAAAATCATCAGCACAATACTTTCTCCGGACAACAGAATCAATCAAATCAACTGGAATTCTCCACCCAATCTCGGAAACGTTACCCTAATTCCCACAGCCACCCGCCAAGACGGTTCTTCCATCCAAGGCGATTCGATCACGCTCGTCATAGATCCATAAAACTTAAAAAATTTATAATCAAGTCCCCGTTACTCAAAAAATTACTATATAGAAAACAATAATTAAAAACTATCGAATATTCGATGGTTTTTAATATTAATTTAATTATTGCCTTATAGGCATTACCAAGTATCTATATCCTGACTCTTCTGGCTTCTCCGGTAAAATCATCATGGGCGACATGGTTCCAATTACAGCCAAACGTATCTTGTCAGAATCAAAAGCATTTAATCCATCCGTCAAATATTTAAAATTCAAAACAACTGAATTTGCTTCTCCTTCAAATTCTCCTCTTATTTGGGATTTGGTTTTACCCGTTCCTTCATCCGAAGATTCAACAGTACAAATTCCGACTTTAGGATCAAACGAAAGGTGCACATCATTAATCTCTTTCTTTGAAAACAAGCTAGCGGTTTTTACAGCCTTTAACAGCTCCAATCTAGATAATAAAGCTTTTGTTTTAAATTCTGTGGGAATAATATTTTGATAATCCGGAAAAGTGGCTTCAATTAATCGCGTAGTCAATTCTACCGATCCATACACAACCATCAATTGATTATCCGAAACACTCCAACCCACATTTTCTGGCGCTTCTATCTCGTCTTTATAAGATGATATTATTCTCTGAATTTCGCTCATGGCTCGCGCTGGTACTAAAACCGTAACTTGCTTTTCCAAATCTCCGCTCCCTATTAACTGTTCCGCCAAACGATAAGAATCAGTTGCCACCATAGCAACTTTACCTAGATTGTTTTGGTTATTAAAAAAACAAGCCACGCCCGAAAGCTCGGGTCTTGATTCGGACAAAGAAACCGAAAAAACAACACGACTAATTGCTTTTTTAACATCCGTTGCTTTTAAGGTAAAGGCATGGTTCTTTTGCAATTTAGGAAGCAAGGGAAACTCCGAAGCCGGCATTCCTCGCATAATCGTCTCTTGATCACTAGAACCAATCACCAAGCCTTCTTCTGTTAATTCAAACTCCACTTTGCCTGTTGGTAGCAAATTAACAAAATCCATAAACACTTTGGCCGGAACACTATATTCACCATCAACGTCAACACGACCCCTAATAGTACAACTCACGGATATCTCTAAATTGGTTGTATGTAATTGTATACCCGTCTTCTCCGCTTTTATTAACACATTCCCCAAAACCGGCAAATTAATGTTTTTACCAGTTATGTGGCTAACCATGGATAATCCTTGTAACAGGTTTTCTTGTGTGCACGAAAATTTCATATTATAAATTACAGATTTTAAATAAACTAAATTACAAACAAATCATACCTTATCTCACAAATTCATAATTTAAAGGTCTTATTATTATAAATTTATATTTATATAAATAATAATGGTGGTAATAAAGGTTGTGAACAAAGTGGAAAGCTCTATTTTTTTGCGTTATATAGCCAAGAATTTATTAACAGCCAATGTGCATCGCTAGTGTAATAACCTATGAATGAATTAATAGGGTTTGTGGAAGGTTAAAATTGTCTAAATACAGTCCACAGATTTTTACACAAGTTAATCAACGGGTTATTCAGAACTTCCACCCATATAAATTTTTTCACGTATAAGGTTAATATCTCTTTTTAACTTTTCATCTGATTTTATTAATCCGTCAATTTTATTACATGCGTGCATGGCCGTTGTATGGTCTCTTCCGCCAATATGTTTGCCAATGGCCGGAAATGAACACTTTGCCTCTTCTCTTAATAAAAACATGGCAATTTGACGTGGAAACGCAAAGCGCTGTTCACGGCTTTTTCCTAGCAAATCATCCATCTTTATATCATAATATTGGGTTACTATTTCCAATAATCTGCGCGCCGTTATGGTTCTTTTTGGTACCGATGGCACAAAGCTTTGTAATAAGCTCTGCACCGAAGCCATGCTTGGCTCAATGTTTTTAAACTGATGATAAGCTATTACTTTATTCAAAGCTCCTTCCAGCTCCCTCACATTTAATTGCACCGTGCCAGCTATGTAACGCAACACTTCAGTTGTTAAGGAGTAGTTCTTTTCAACACACTTTTTATCCAAAATTGCCACACGTGTTTCAAAGTCAGGGCTTGATATATCTGCCACCATTCCCCACTCCACACGTGAAATCAAACGCGATTCCAGTCCTTGTATATCTTTTGCTTGCCTGTCAGAAGTAATTACAATTTGTTTATTTAATTGATGTAAAGCGTTGAAGGTATGAAAAAATTCTTCTTGAGTGCCTTCTTTACCGGCAATAAATTGTATATCATCAACCAATAAAACATCCAAATTACGATACAATTCTTTAAATTCTTTAGCCCGTCCACTGCGCACTGATTGTATAAAATCGTTTGTAAATCGTTCACAAGTTACATAATGAACCTTGGCATCAGGGTTTGTCTCTAAAACATGGTGCCCTATGGCTTGTAATAAATGAGTTTTTCCTAATCCAGCGCCACCAAAAATAAAAAGGGGATTATAAGTAATTCCGGGTCCTGCCGCCACGGCCTGCGCCGAGGCATGAGCCATTTCATTGGTTTTACCGACCACAAAATTATTAAACTTGTATCTAGGATTTAAACCCAGTCCATTCGAGCTACTTGAAGCGCCATCAGCGCCAGATTTGGATTGGTTGGCTTCCTCATCTATTTGATAGCTATTTTCCAATTCTTGATCCGAAGCCAATCCCGGCACTATGGTTGTATTACGAACCTCAACCCTATATGTAACCTCTCTAATTGTATTATTTGTAGCATTTCGAAGAGCTCGAATGATCGCATCATGATATTTTTTTTCCAACCAAGCTTTAGTAAAAGTATTTGGAACCGCAATAACTATCTTGTTTTCTTCAATTTGTGAAATAAAGGTGTTTTTGAACCACGTGGTAAAGTTGGCCTTGGAGAGAGTTAGCTCCAGCTCTCCAAGCGTTGCCTGCCAAATTTCATTAGAATTCATAAGAAAGATCGTATTAAGAGGTAAGATTCAATATAAATATCAACAGCCCAGCAAGACCCTGTCAAACCTGTGGATAGACAATTGATAATTGCACAGTATACTTTATTATCCCTTTCAGGGGAACATCGCTCACGATGCTCATTTTTATTATACAGACTCAGCAACATTTGATTAGAGTTTATCAAAAATAATTTATACAATTTTTTATTTTTTATATAGATTACATGCTATAATATTTTTATAATAATTACTTTATACAATTATCAATTTATGAAAAATATTATCTACATTGTCGGCGCCATGGTCGGAGTCGTGCTCATTATTTATTTAGGTGTATTAACTCGCAACTCTTTGCAAGAATATAATTATATCGGTCGAGATGTTCGTGACACAATAGTTATCAATGGACAAGGTAAGGTTGAGGTTAAGCCCGATGTCACAACCGTCACTCTAGGAGTTTACACCGAGGGTGAAACCGTGGAAGCCGTTCAAACGGAAAATACTAACAAGATGAACAATGTTATCAACATGGTTAAAGAATTGGGGATAGATGAAAAGGATATTAAAACTTTAAACTTCACGGTAAATCCTCGCTATAACTGGAAAGAAGAAGGTAGGGAACAGGCTGGTTATGAAATTAATCAAAACATAGAAATCAAAGTCAGAGATCAAGAAAAAATTTCTAAGCTTTTATCAGAAGGCGCCATGTTAGGAGCTAATCAAATAGGCGGGCTTAATTTTACCATCAATGATCCTTCATCTTTTGAACAACAAGCTCGCATGAAGGCTGTTAAGGACGCGGAGATCAAAGCCAAGGAGCTAGCAAATGAACTCGGTCTTACTTTGGTGCGAGTCGTATCCTTCTATGAAAATGCATATAGCGATTATCCCACGCCTTATTATGGAGGAATGGAGCGAGCTATTCCCATGGATGCGGTTATGATGCCAGAGGCTAATATAGAATCCGGCTCACAAACCATTACCAGCAACGTTTCCGTAACTTTCGAAGTTCGCTAATCATTATAAATCAATAAAAACAACAAACGCGTTAATCCGCGTTTTTTGTTTATCTTTAGTTAAAATACAGCTAAAATCTTATAAGCAACTTCTCCGTATTTCAATC
>CAZLVV010000032.1:0-12529 GCA_964563385.1 uncultured Gammaproteobacteria bacterium | reverse complement strand
CCGACAAGGAATTTCGCTACCTTAGGACCGTTATAGTTACGGCCGCCGTTCACCAGGGCTTAGATTCAAAGCTTGCACCTCTCCTCGTGACCTTCTGGCACTGGGCAGGCGTCAGCCCCTATACATATTCTTTCGAATTTGCAGAGACCTGTGTTTTTGATAAACAGTTGCATGACGTCGTTTACTGAGACCGAATCTTAATAAAAAAATTCGGTAAGGCTTATCCCGAAGTTACGCCTATTGTTTTGCCGAGTTCCTTAACGCAAGTTATCTCGATCACCTTAGTATTTTCTACTCACCCACCAGCGTTGGTTTGCGGTACGGAAACTTACTTTTCTCACTACCGAGGTTTTTCTTGGCACCTGAAGTTTCTGGAATCACTCCCCTTGCGGAAAGCATTTTACATCGCAGCTCGCGAACTCTTACGGATTTACCTGTAAAAGCATAGACTAACTGCTTGTACGTGAATTCATTAACACGCTCCAGATATCCTGATGCGTTACCCCTGAGTTGGCGCCACCCCCGCTCTGTGATTACCTTCATTTCAACCGAAGTCGAAAATCAGACTTTCACATTGCAAAGAGTCTTGCCTTGGCGAAAAATAAGTTGTGCAGGAATATTAACCTGCTGTCCATCAGTTACGCCCTTCGGCCTCACCTTAGGACCGACTAACCCCAAGTCGATTAACGTGGCTTGGGAAACCTTGGGTTTGCGGTGGCCCGATTTTTCATCGAGCTTAAAACGTTACTCATACCATCATTTTCACTTCCTATCGCTCCACAGTTCCTTACGGTCCTGCTTCACTGCAATAGGGACGCTCCTCTACCGCTTGATAACCAGAACCGCGTCTACAATTGCTGTAAACACAGTTCCAGTTACCAAGCCCGTGTCTTCGGTTAGAACCTTAAGCCCCGTTGAATTTTCGGCGCAAAATCACATAGACCAGTGAGCTGTTACGCTTTCTTTAAAGGATGGCTGCTTCTAAGCCAACCTCCTGGTTGTATAAGTCTTTCTACCACTTTTCACACTTAGTACGAATTTAGGGACCTTAATCTGCGATCTGGGCTGTTTCCCTCTTGACCAATGGAGCTTAGCCCCCATAGTCTGACTGCCAGGAACACATAATGGTATTCGGAGTTTGGTTGGGAGAGGTAGGCTTGCGCCCCCGCCCCCATTCAGTGCTCTACCCCCATTATGCTATTAACTGACGCTAGCCCTAAAGCTATTTCAGGGAGAACCAGCTATCACCCAGTTCGATTGGAATTTCTCCGCTAGCCACAACTCATCCCCGAGTGTTGCACAGCTCGTGGGTTCGGACCTCCTCCCGCATTTCTGCGGGGTTCATCCTGGTCATGGTTAGATCACTGGGTTTCGGGTCGTGTATATGCCACAAAACGCCCTATTCAGGCTCGCTTTCACTAAGGCTACGTCCGCGCACGGACTTAACCAAGCGACATATAGCACACTCGTTGGCTCATTCTTCAATAGGCACGCCGTCACTCGTATCTCGCTATTATTCAACACTCATTCAATCAATGATTAATTATCAATCATTTTACAGTGTCGAATATTAGTGAGACACGAGCTCCGACTCCTTGTAAGCGTATGGTTTCAGATACTATTTCATCGCCCTCCCGGGCTACTTTTCAGCGTTCCCTCACGGTACTGGTTCACTATCGGTCAGTAGGAGTATTTAGCCTTGCCACATCGTCATGGCTGCTTCCTGCGGGATTTCTCGAGTCCCACAGTACTTTGGATCTGGAACAATGCGTTTTAACGATGATTTCGTCTACAGGTCTATCACCTTCTTTGGATTCGCTTTCCAGCGAATTCGACTATCAAGTTAAAATTACGCATCCGTGCTCTTGAGCACACGACGCTCCGTCCACAACACCAATTTATACGACAGCTCAAGCTCGTCGCTCATGTCCGCGGTTAAACAAAAGCTCAACTCGGTGCATAAGTTAGTATAAAAAGGTTTAGGCTGGTCCGCTTTCGCTCGCCACTACTAACGGAATATTGCTGACAACATATCTCACTCCAAAAAAACCTTGGAGAAAGATATGAGGTCAGCGGTCTTTTTTCTTTTCCTCTAGGTACTGAGATGTTTCACTTCCCTAGGTTCCCATCTATACGCCTATATATTCAGCGCAAGATAATTCCACATGATTGGAATTGGGTTTCCCCATTCGGACATCTCCGGATTATAGGTTGCTTGCCACCTCCCCGAAGCTTATCGCAGGCTGCTACGTCCTTCATCGGCTCCGTACTGCCAAGCCATCCGCCATACGCCCTTACGTGCTTTGACCATCCAAACAATCAAGTAAAAAATTATCAAATAACAAATTCATCAAAAAGCTAAATCATTCTTTTCTCTTTTATAAACTCAAATTTTTTACTTAATATTGGATAAGCACTTTTAGGTGTACACTTTACTCTAATTGCAATTTCTATTCTTTGTATCTCTTATCCTTAGACTAACAACTAGCAATTTAAAGCTAGTAAGCTTATTTAATAGATACAACAGAAGATTGCCTTGTACGTATTATTTTTTATCTTAATTAACATTGCTCGTCTCAAGCTTATCGCCCTAACATTCGACGTTCAATGTTATTTATTGTCGAAGATCTCCGCCTTCTCAGACGGTATTGCAAGTTTCAGAATTTTCTGACCCTTGCAACACTGTCGGAAAAATTTTATAAAAAATTGACTGCGTGGCAGCCAATTATGAATCCCATTCTAATGGAGGGATCCTTTGGCTCACGCCACTCATCCTTTCGGATGTGTTAATATTATATTCATCATGGATTCTCCATTGCTCCACTTTTACCTTAATATAATGTAAATGGAGTTGGTTTGAGTGTGCGCCTATAATAAGGTATGCTACAAAACCTGTCAAGAGAGGATTATTTAGCTAAACTATGACACAAAACATCTTAATTAAGTGCATTGGTACCTTGCAAGAACCATGGCATCAACAAGCTATCCACATATACACTAAAAGATATCAAACTTTTGGTAAACTTGAAATTATCGAACTATCTGAAGGCAACAAAAAATCAGCAAAACCAAACCTTGCCAAAACCTTACAAATCGAAGCTGATTCCTTGCTTAAAAATCTCGACCCTAATGCTTTTATCATTGCCTTAGATCAATCCGGGCAAGAATTAAATTCCAAAGAGTTTAGCAATCTCATTTCCTTAAATAATTCAAAATTTATGATTCATGGTTCGAAACTCATTTTTATTATAGGAGGGAGTTGGGGTTTGGATAAAAAAATTCTTCAAAAAGCAAACTATATTCTTTCATTAGGTAAGATGACATTTCCCCATTCTTTAGCCAGAATAATGCTCGTAGAACAATTATATCGAGCTCAAATGATCAATCACGGTCGAAACTATCATAAATAAAAACCTCAAAACATTACGAATTGCACAAGCAAATAAAGCAAAAAATTTATTTTTATCATATTTAAAGATATTTTTTCCATATTCTAAGTTCAAAATGACAAAATTTAAATTATTTATCAAAATTTGCCTTATTTTAGATAAAAAAATTAATTAATAAAGCAAGCTGATTCAGATAAAAATTTATATATTTGGCTAATTATAGCCAAATTTTTTATTTAGTACTCTTGACAAAATGGATTTTTTATGTTACTATAGCTTGTTTCAAATAGTTCCAAAGAGCTAAGTTATTTTGCTTTAATAAAATTTTAACTATTAGCCACAACAAGAAACATTTAGAAAAGAAAGGTAAAAAAAATGAACATTAAAAACTTGATCATTTCCGCAATTAAACGTGGTTGCGACACCATCACCATCTCCGCCATGATGTCCGGCCAAAAAAGCTTGCTCAAAATGAGCAATTCTCGAAATCCGGGCGGATTTATCGGCGGAGAGAATATTCTCTCTGCCAACGGAGGCTCATTCGTAATGGAGTGCGAGCAATCTTATCTAAACGTGCTCGAATCCATTACTAACGAAGAAATTAGCGGACTTATAGCCGTGGGGTGGCTCATCGAGGCGAACCATCGCTATGTTCGCATCTTTGAGAATAAACGAGCCGGAGGTAGGCGCTACGCTTACGAATCGACCACGGAAGAAACAAAATCCGCACTCTGTTCTTATAAATAACGGGGTGCGATTAAACCTTTAGCTCTTGAATTTCGTGATTCAAGGGCTTTTTGATCTAATTAAATTACAAATATTTATCATTTCAAGCACATATTAAAATTTCTTGCTTTAATTATCAGTATTCGTAACAATAAATCCAACCTTTCACTAAATGAATAAGTTTTATATCCACAAATCTTACATTTAATAATAAATTCGTTAAACTGACATAAATTCAAATTTAATATACT
Source organism: uncultured Gammaproteobacteria bacterium (assembly GCA_964563385.1). Classification (GTDB taxonomy): domain Bacteria; phylum Patescibacteriota; class Patescibacteriia; order 2-12-FULL-60-25; family 2-12-FULL-60-25; genus MWCR01. Next base: position 8,163 of record CAZLVV010000032.1, on the reverse strand, counting down.
CAAAAGCATTTTTATTTTTTCCCTTTATCTTGATTTTTTCTTATCAAAAGACTATTGTATGGAACGAACAACAAATTATAATATTGTTCAAGAGTAAATAAGTTTTATATTTTTCGCTACACAAAAAAGCAATTATCAAAATTGTTTATTATATTCCACAAAATCTTTAAAGGAGATAAAATAAACGCTATTAAGTGCCATCTAAAAACTAATAACTCGGGCGAGTGGTGAAATTGGTATACACGCCAGCCTTAGGAGCTGGTGGAGCAATCCGTGTGGGTTCGAGTCCCACCTCGCCCACCAAAATTAAATTTCCAGAAATTTTGCCGACTGATTCGGCCACGCAAAGCGCGACAGAGAATGGAAATACTGGCTCGCCGATGTTTCCAATAACATTATTGTAAATATAGAAACAGGTAAGCAAAATAACCCAACCATTGAAACTCTTAAAAAAATTGTGAAAGCTCTTGAAATTAATGTTGATGAACTGATAAAATAAAAGGGTATTGCAAAAAGTGTCGGGGGGGTAAACTATAAGTAATCAAATCAGTCAAATAATTATTAACTTTAATTTTTCTTCCCGAAGTTGGCAAACGCCATATAAGGGAAAGAAGAAAAAAAATATGTCAGAAAAAATGCAAGATTTTTCCACAGAGAATAATGCAGAAACAGAAACCGTAAAAACAGCTGATCCTTACGAAGCGATAACAGCGGTAGCCGAAGGTAAGAAAGTTGTTTTTACCTATAATAAACACTATGGCTGTTATGTAACTTTTGAATCGGACGGCAAAGTTACAGTTGCAGATGGAGACAGACCAGTTTATGAGCACAAGATGGGAAATGAAAATTCTTCTATGGATGCAGATATTGCGAATATGAGAAAAGCTATTGACAAAGTTAGGAAAGCAAAGTTAGCAGTTCCATTTGGTAATGTTGAGGAATTTGGCGGAATGCAAGAGATTGCTCGATTTATTATGAACGCCTATGCGGTTGATGGATATATTGAATCTTACGAGCAAGGTGTAGAATAAAAGGACGGATAAAAGAAAAAATAGAAAAATTATTTTTGGATTTTTGAAAAATTTGAAAGAAAAGTGATTTTAGTCACTTTTCTTTGTCAGGATTACTAATTACGACACGCCAGTTTCAATGACACGAAATTCGGCGGTGGCGGAAAGCGAGAGCGGGCAAAAATTTCTCCCCCCCCAACTCCCTTTCTTTTTGCCCACCCGAACGTTCAGTTTGGCGCGCGAAGCGCGCCGTCAATTCCGTTCAAAAAAGGTTCGAATTTCGTCAAATAAACGCACCAAAGCAAAATTTTTCAATTTTTTAAAACCAAATCGTGAATGATGCTTTATATCATTCACGATTTTATTTTTACATTTTACTTGTGAAGAAAAAATCTAACGCACAAATCAAATTAAAAAGAATATTTTCTTTCGGAATTATCGAGTGCAACGAAGCATTGATTGAGCAATTCAATCAATAATTTTGAAAATAAATTCTAATTTGATACAGTATTGATGATTTATTAAAGTAAAAAATTTATGAATCCAGAAAAAATGTTCTATCCAGAAAAAAAATCAGAAAACCCCTTATTAAAAGGTCCTGAATTGGTTTCATTAGAACAAGAACAAGAACAAGAAGGTGAAATGAGTTTTTCTTTTTCTTCTGATACAAGACGATACTATCTTGGCCATAAAGACGGTAAACCATTTTTTATGATTGAGTATTTTGACTCATTGCCAGACGAATTAAATGAAGAAGAAAAAGGAAAGTTTACAAAAGAAACAAGAAAACAAGACGGAGTTGAAAAAACGGTTTATGTTTTGAAACACGGTGAAGTGCCAGAACAAAAAGAAAAAGAAGTAGCAGAACCAGATCCAAGTCAAAATAAAGAGTATCGTATTGCTCAATCCAGAGATTTTGAAAGAGGAATGATAGATGATTTTGTTGCCGATGACGCAAACAAACAAGCCATGAATAAAATTTTAGCAAAACATTCAACATTGAAACCAGAAGAAATTTCACAACTAGTTGAACAAATTTTTGAGGCCTCGCATAAGCAAGATCACGAAGCATTCCGTAATCTTTTTAGTCATTTTCCAAAAGAAGTTTTAGAAAAAATTAGAATCGAAATCAAAGAACAAATGTTGCCCAAACCACGAGAAATAGAAATAATGCGATTAGCTGAAGTTTTAAAAAATAAAAAAATTTTATTTTATACCGGAGCAGGTATTTCAATAGCAAGCGGAGTTCATGGCATGGATCAATTACAAGAACAATTAGGAATTGAAATGTCAAGTAAAACAGATAGCTTACTTAAAAAGGCAGTTACCAACCCGCAAGAAGTAATTGATTCATGGGAAGAGTTTACAAAAGCCGCTTTTGAAAAACCAGCCACCCCCGCTCATCAATCACTTGGCGCACTTGCTCAAAAATTAAAGTCACAAATTTTTACTGAAAATGTTGATCATTTACAAGAAAAGACGGGAGTAAGATCAATACACTTAACGGGCCCTTGGCTAAAAGAAAATATTCAACCAGAGTGGTTAAAAGATATTGATGCGGTAATCACGGTTGGCTTAAGTTACGACGATAGAGGCTTTCTCGGTTGGTATAAAGAAAATAATCCAAATGGAAGAATCATTGCAGTTGATTTAAGTCAACCATCTTATCTCGGAAATGAGGATTTTATATTAAAAGGCGATTGTCAAAAAATTATTCCCGAACTAGAAAGAATTTATCAGTAAAAAAAGAGATTAGCAATACAATTAAAATAACTCACCATTTTCGTTAGTAAAAATCGATAAAAATCATTAGACTAAATTTTAAATTTCAATAAATTATTTTCTTATAGCTTATCCAATTACAAAATTATAGCTTTACGATTCTTATGATATAATATTTTTCATGGACAAAAAAGGAAGGGTAGAAATTGATATTCAATTTTCAATCAAAGAAAAATTCCGTGCCTATATACGATTCTTAAAAAATAATCTGGGAATATAATAAGTCTTTAGCTATTTTTCGTTTTATTCTAATTTTTTTAGGAGCGTTTTTACAACCTTTAGAAGTATATTTTTTCTCACTTTTTATAGCTTCCGTCGCGGATTCAAAAACCGAAACAGCTTTAATTTTACTTACAATTGTCATAGTTGCCTATGGCGCACGCAAATTAATCAATGAACTAACTTTTTCACAGGCCGATGATTGGTTTATGCGTGTTGCCAGTTCTGCCTCGCAACAAAAAATTTGGGAAAGCGTGGCGCGCTTAAAACCCGAAGCTTTAAACGAGCCCGAAGTGCGCCGAAGTTTAGATTTCGTCCGCGAAGATCTTCATCGTTTAAATCGACTAGTCAATAATTCAGAATGGTTTTTACATTCAATGTTAAAATTCATCGGCGCTACCGGATTAGCTTTTGTGGCTCCTTGGTGGATCACTATTTTGGTGTTAATTGACGCATCACTTCAAGCGCTCAATTTACGGAGAGAAAGCGGTAAAGATATTTGGATAGCAACTTGGAATTCCATTGATGGTAGGAGAATCGAATACACTCGTTATGTTTTTTTAAATATTCAACATTTTCTGCAACTTAAGTTACTTGGAGGTGAAAAATCCTTTTTACGCAAATTCATCAAAGCCAATCGCAATATCTTAAATCGTTATCGTAAAACGGCAATACAAAGCATGTTAAATCGCGCCATCATTTCTATATTTCACATTGGCGCATATTCAACAATAATCATCGTCATGGGTCAACAGGCTCTAAAAGATCCAAATCAATTAGCCGTCTTATTCATCGCTTTAAATCTATTCAGTTTGATGGGCGAAGCATTAAACGGTATATCCAGTTCCATAACAATAGTTTTAGCGGATATGCAAATCCTAGCTTTTATAAACCGTTTAATAGAAAAAGAACCTGAAAAAATATCTGGATATCACATGCCGAAAGATAAGCTTATAATAGAATTCAATAATGTCAGCTACAAATATCCAAATAGCAATAAATACGCTCTGAAGAACATCAACCTTGTAATTCAAGAAGGCGAGCATTTGGCCATAGTTGGCGAAAATGGCGCCGGTAAAACAACTTTCTTGAGACTGCTTTCCGGTCTTGACAAACCCACTTCAGGACAAATTTTGCTAAATGGCAAGCCCCTATCAGATTATACCCCGATTGAATGGCGAAAAGCTTTTCATTTAATGTTGCAAAATGCTGAATTATATCAAGATTTTGTAAAAGATAATTTGTATTACGGAACCAAAAAAAACAAGGAAGATTTTCCTTACGAATCCGCTTTATATATAACCGGATCGGATTTTGTTATCAATTCTTTATCAGCCAAAGAAAAAACTTTTATCGGCGATTGGGCAGCTCCTCCGGGGATCATCACGCAAGATATTTCCGGAGGTCAAGCTCAAAGACTATTAATCAGCAGAACATTGATTCACGGCGGTCGAATTATCGGCTTTGATGAACCAACTTCTGCTATGGATGCCTATGCCGAAACACGCTTCTTTGAACGAATCTTAAAAGTTGCCGGATCACGAGGATTAATTTTTATTTCTCATAGATTCTCTACAGTTCGCCGAGCTCAAAGAATCATCGTAATTAGCCAAGGTCACATCATCGAACAAGGCCCTCATGCCGATCTAATGGCTCTAAATGGCAAATATGCTAAGTTGTATAACGAACAAGCTCGCTGGTACAATTAAACAAACTTCAAAAAATTATATATATTTAAAGCTTTAAAAAATTAAAAGATATCACATAAGCGATATCTTTTTAATTTAAAATAATCTAATAAAAATTTTATTTCGCTCTTTCAACATATTCTCCCGTTTCCGTGTTCACGATAATTTCATCACCCTGATTCAAAAAAATAGGAACTTGTACCATGAAGCCCGTATCAGTCTTCGCTTCTTTAGTAACATTGCCACTAGCCGTATCCCCCTTTACAGCAGGAGCTGTTTCTACAATTGTAAACTTCATCTTTTTAGGAACTTGTATGGCAATAGCATTGCCCTCGTACATTGAAATCAAAACTTCAACCCCATCTTTCAAATATTTAGCATCATCTCCCACATCTTCATCAGACATACTGATTTGTTCATAACTTTTATTATCCATAAAAACATATCCCGTATTATCGTGATATAAATACGACATATTTCTATATTCGATCTCCGCAAAAGTTAATGTTTCTGAAATTTTATATGTTTGCTCTAAAGTTCTACCAGTTTTTACATTTTTAATACGTGTGCGCACAAAAGCCGCACCTTTGCCAGGATTTACATGTTGAAAATTTGTTACAATCCACGGTTCATTATCTTTAATTATAACAACTCCTTTTTTGATATCATTTGGACTTCCCATAGTAATTTATATTATGCATAATTAACAATGCATAACGCATAATTTACATTTCTTATTATCTAACACGCACTATAAATTATGCAATTTTTTTAATTTAATTATTGATAATGCATTATCAATTATTGTAATTAGGTAATCGTAATATGCCTGAAATATGGCCTTCAGTCAAGCTATAACAGCTAGCAATTATTTGCTTAATTGAAATCTTTAAATTACTATGATATATCATAAAATGATATAAAATTTATTAACCCTATCTCATTATTGTTAATAAATTATACACGCGGGTATCGTATAGTGGTTATTATGGATGCTTCCCAAGCATCAGAGACGGGTTCGATTCCCGTTACCCGCTCCAATATATTTCACTTAAAAATATTTACAATATCTCCATAATAGCAGAATCAACCGCCAACAAATCGATGCAACAAAATCTATATTCAGATAAAATATAAATCTTTGCAACCTTACAGTTAAATGATCAACAAATCCTTTTTCTAATTTTTACCAAATCTTTCCCATGCCGAAAATGGAATAACATCATTAATAGACTTGGCGCCACAAATCAACATCACCAATCTATCTACTCCAAAAGCAATTCCAGCCGCATCCCCCATCTTAGGCAAAGCAATTAATAAATCTTCATCAATATCCCAAACCTCCTTTCCCATCCGACGACGCAATTCTTGCTCATTTTTAAATCTGTCTCTTTGTTCAATTGGGTCAGATAATTCCGCAAAGCCATTAGCTAATTCCATTCCTCCAGCATAAAATTCAAATCTATCAGCCCAGCGCGGATCATCTATCGAACTGCGAGCCAAAGATGCCATGCTTATCGGATAGCGATATAAAAAAACCGGATCTCCTTTTTCTATTTCTGGTTCTATTACTGATAAAAAAATCTTAAAATATATATCATCCCAATCATCTTGTTCAGAAACCGTCTGACCAAATTTTTCAATTGCCAGCTTTGCTATTGCTTCCCGATCTTTAAGAAATGAAACCAATTCCACTCCCGCGTATATCCTCCAAGCTTCTTCAATCGTTAGGCGCTTTATCTGATTTTTTGATATTTGAAATTTAGCATCTGGTATTAAATCAATTACATAACGTATCATACCCTCCACATCATTCATCAATTCATTAATACATGATTCGCGTCGATACCACTCTATCATTAAAAATTCCGGATCATGCGTCCCGTCCCAAGGCTCATTATTTCTAAAACATGGTCCCAAATCGTATATTTTATCTAAACCAGCTCCAAGTAATTTTTTCATTGCATATTCTGGCGATGTAATCAAACCAGCTCTATATTCAACATTCGATGTTTGACATTTTACATTAAACCGATAAGGGTCAAGATACGGCTCTTGTCCCGGTAAGCCAATCATCCTCGGCGTATGCATTTCAACAAAACCTTGAGCATCAAACCAAGCTCTGATAGCTTTAATAACTTTAGCTCTAATTTTTATATTCTCAAGATTCATACTATTTATACGTAGCATTTATCATATAATTTATAACAAATCAAATCTCTTTATAAAAAATCACAAAAACAATTTAAATATTTTATTAATTAATTTTTAAAAAAGTCGCCAAGGCTATGCCAAAGCGACTTTCATGCATGGGTAAATTTAAGCGGCTTTTTTATATGGCTTAGGCTTTGGCAGAGTTCCTTTAAATTTTGGAAGCTCAGGAACTTCACCAGTCGCAACCTTCTTAAAATCAATTGGGGATTCAATTCCATGTTCACGAGGCTCTGGCAGAGTTCCTTCAAATTTTGGAGGTTCGGGAATTTTATCAGCTATAACCTCCTTCATATCAATTGGAGGTTCGGTTGATTCTGTATGCGCTGGTACGTATTCACTACCCAAAACCACATCTTCAGGCACTTTACCGGCTTCTATGCCTTGCGAAGATCCAACTCCATGTTTACGAGGTTTTGGTAAATGAGGTTTCGTTAAAATTCTACTAAATTCTTCTGGCGTAAAACGCTCATTTGTATCATACGGTTTGGGCTCTGGCAGAACTCCTTCAAATTTTGGAGGTTCGGGAATTTTACCAGCTATAACCTCCTTCATATCAATTGGAGGTTCGGTTGATTCTGTATGTGCTGGTACGTATTCACTACCCAAAACCACATCTTCAGGCACTTTACCGGCTTCTATGCCTTGCGAAGATCCAACTCCATGTTTACGAGGTTTTGGTAAATGAGGTTTCGTTAAAATTCTACTAAATTCTTCTGGCGTAAAACGCTCATTTGTATCATACGGTTTGGGCTCTGGCAGAACTCCTTCAAATTTTGGAGGTTCGGGAATTTTACCAGCTACAACCTCCTTCATATCAATCGGAGATTCGGTTGATTCTGTATGCGCTGATACGTATCCACTACCCAAAACCACATCTTCAGGTACCTTACCGGCTTCTATGCCTTGCCCCTGAATCACTTCCGGTTTCCATTTTGATTTTGATGTTTCCTGTGAAGAACTGGCTTGAGCATTCCAATTTTCTGCAAAATTTGTCATATTTATTTTATTTTAGCTAAATTATCAAAATATTTTACTAAATAAAAATACGAAGATTAATTCTTCGTTTACAATCACTCAAAAATCCGCTTCATTAAAATTTAGACATTTTGATTTTTGCATATTTTTATTTTTGTTAAGCCATATTTTTCAACTTAACTCTGTAATTATAGCAAAAAAAATCGATCTTGTCAATATAATGTACGCGTCCACCACATATGGCACTCTTTGGAGTATTCTTGGGTTAAGAATTG
>CAZLVV010000031.1:0-12965 GCA_964563385.1 uncultured Gammaproteobacteria bacterium | reverse complement strand
GCATGTTCTTCTATGGTTAGAAGAGTGCAATATGTATCTGAGCGCGTGCATAATTTATTGCAATAATTTTTGAACAACCTCTTTAACGATCGAGCCATCAGCGCGTCCAGCGATTTTTTTCATGGTCAAACCCATTACTTTGCCCATGTCCGCTAGAGTAATTGCGCCAGATTCTTGAATCGCTTCGGCGCAAATTTTTTCTACTTCTTCGAGAGATAAAGCTTGAGGAAGATATTTTTCTAAAAATTTAATTTCTTTTTCTTGTTTTTCCACAAGATCGTTTCTGTTGCCGACTTTGAAATCAGCCAAAGCGTCTTTGCCCTGTTTAACCATGGTACGTATAACGGAGATAATTTCTTCGTCAGATAATTCATGACCCAAATCTATCTCTTTGTTTTTTATGGCAGAATTAACTAATCTTAACACGGATAAATTGAATTCATCTTTGGCCTTCATGGCAATTATTAATTCAGACTTGATTTGCTCTTTTAAAGACATAAAAGAAAATTATTATCACTGAATGCAAAACATCAAATATGTAAATACTAGAGTATTTGATGTTTTATATTTGAAATTAGTTCAATTAGCTTAACATTAAAAAGAAAACCCGCAAAGTTATTTGCGGGATTCTTTAACTTGACCGGTTTTGTAGAGATATTCGTATTGTTCACGTTTGGATTCACGACGCAAAGCGCTTTCACGCTTTTGATTTTTATTTTTTGCGCGCGAATGAAAGCGTTTTTTGCGGACTTCGAGCATAATACCACCTTGCTGGATTCGCCTTTGAAAGCGACGCAACAAGGATTCGAATGTCTCACCTTTTTTTCGCTTAACTTCAATCATGTGATTACTCCTTTCTTTGTGTAATATAAACCTAAGCATCCTTGAAGGGGATACTCTCGTAGAGTAGCTTAAATCGCAATTTGAGTCAAATCCGTTCTTAGCTTTAAAATAAACTAGACTGATTCGGAATTCTTTTGAGCCATTTTCTTTTTAAGCTCCTGAACGATTTTTTGCACATCAACAATTTCTTGTGTGCCAGCGTCCATGTCACGAATAATTACCGTACCATCCAAAACCTCTTTTTGACCAATAATAATTGTCCATTTGGCATTTAACCGATTAGCATTGTCCATTTGTGCTTTGATGGAGCTTTTGGAAAAAGATTCGGCGACCTTAAAATTAGCTGAACGTAATTCCTCAAATAACGCTAAAGCTTTTTTGCGTCCACTGTCGCCTAACTGAGCGATAAAGACTTCTACAGCCGGCTTGGACAAAACAACATCTTCTTTGCTCTTTAATCGACTAATAACCCTATCGATACCAATACTAAAACCGGCAGCCGGAGTTTCTTTGCCTCCCAATAACTCAATCAAGCCATCATAACGACCACCTCCACCTAAGGCTATTTGATTAGGATCTTCTTCACCAGCTTCATAGAATTCAAAAACTGAACGAGAGTAATAATCAAGACCACGAACCAAAAAAGGATCAAGCTGATAAGGCACACCAACTTCATCTAAATACTCCAAAACATGCATAAAATGATTTTTAGAAGCCTCATCCAACCAATCAACAATTTGTGGAGCTTCAAGCTTCATTTCTATAATTGCCGGATCTTTAGAATCGAGTAAACGTAAGGGATTTTTAAGTAAGCGTTTTTTATCATCTTCGGACAAGAGATTGCGCTTGGGACGAAAATAGGCGACTAAAGCATTTTTGTAATTTAAACGGCTTTCAGGCGTGCCAATGGAGTTTATACGAATAACCGTATCCAAACCCAAGCTTTGCAAATACTTCCAACCTACTAAAGCCAGTTGCGCGTCGATAACAGGATCAGATTCGCCGATTATTTCGCCACTAAACTGCCAAAACTCGCGATAACGTCCAGCTTGAGGACGTTCATGACGAAACATGGGACTCCATGACCATAATTTGACGGGCTGAGGCAAGTTCCACATACCGTGTTGGATAAAAGCTCGGCAAACCGCAGCCGTGCCCTCGGGACGCAAAGTCAGCTTATCACCACTTGCGGTCTCGAAACTGTACATTTCTTTTTCAACAATATCAGTTTGTTTACCCACGCCACGGATAAAAAGCCCAGTCTCTTCCAAAACCGGAGTTTCAATACGCTCAAAATGATAATCATCGCAAATTTTTTGCGCCTGTTCTTGCGCTAAGCGCCAAAAAGGCCAATCATTAGGTAAAATATCACGCATACCTCGAACAGAAGTGAACTGTTGAGGGATTTTTTTTGCCGGAGCATCTCCGGATTTTTTTACTGCTGGTTTTTTAGAAATTGTCATATGATTTAAAAATTATAAGTCGGGGCAGAAAAAATCTTCCAACGGTCAAGAGGCCAACCTCTTAACCAAACACGACCAACTATTACATTTTTATCAATCGGACCAAAATAACGAGAATCCAAACTAGAAGGACGATTATCACCTAAAACAAAATATTGATTCTCTTTTAAAGTATCACGTCTGGTTTGCGCAGTATATTTATCATTCAAATAACTAGATTCATCTAATACTATTCCATTAGGAAATTCATCATTATAGACTTTAATTTGACCGTTTGCGATTTCTATAGTTTCACCGGGTAAGCCTATTAGACGTTTTATAAAATAATTTTTTGGTTCATTTGGATAATGGAAAACTAAAATATCTCCACGCGCGGGTTCAGAAAAACGATACGAAATTTCATCGATAATCAAATATTCATGATCAAAGAAATTTGGCTCCATAGAAGCTCCTTTAACATAGAATGGCTGGATTAAAAAATAACGCACCGGAATAATTATTGCCAAAGAGATGGCAACAATCTGAATTAATTCTAAAAAGAAGCTCAAAGCTACCGCTGCTGATCCTGTGGCGCTGGAACTAGCTCTATTTGTAAAAATTTTCATAAATACAATATATTTTTGTGCTAATTTTCAACTTAAACGTATATGACATATTACCCGAATAATTATACCTTGTCTATGTTAAAAATTGTGCTTAATTTAGATGATTATCGCTTTTCTTAATAATCTCTTCAATCGTTTTTTAAATCGATAAGCTGATGTTTTAAGCCAAATTTCGCTAAAAAGGAACGTAAAAAAACAATAGGCAGCGGCCGTAAAATACAACAGCCAACCATTTGAGATCAATGAACCTGCAAACATAAAGAGGAACATTGAAAACAAAATTGCGGGTAAAAAACTTATAATAACAACGAACCATAATGGACCATGAAATAAAGATAAGCGGAACATTCCATGATTACGAACTAATTTGCCTTCGCTTACAAGCTTAAAATGGATTCTTTTGGCAATAAAAAATTTACGTATTGCTTGACCAAATATAAAGGAATTTGCTGAAAAAACGAAAACCATACCAGCCATCAAAGCCGAACCGATACGCAAAAATAATTCAACGGATAATGCGCCTAAAAACATGATGATTATTTCAAGCGATTGTTTTTTAAAACGTTTTTTTATTTGCCACCAAGCATCGCCATTTTTATATTCTGAAAATATTTCTATTCCGCGTAAAAAAATAAATGGAAAAATAATGGCAGTAAATTTTCCCAAACCTGAAAAAATCATTTCTAAAATGTGAATTAGTGGTCCAAAAATCAAAGCTCCAAACAATAAAAGCAATAAGACATCCTGCTTATTGAGCACGATTAGGCCATATAAAATTTCAGTGACTTTAACGGCATATATTTTTTGAATATCGCGCGCCAATAAATCTATCATCTTTTTTTCTTCATCAGAAATCGCGATATTTTCGGACTTCACAATTTTAATTTGAATTAGCTCGCTGACATGATTTTTAATAATTTCGACTTGTTTAATAAGATCAATACCTCTTTCCGTCGCTTCTTCCAAATCAGACTCTGAAAAAACAGGAATTATATTTTTGACAATTAAATCTTCGAGCCAAGGGTGGATGGCTCCATGTTGATAAATAGAAACACATCGAATAGCTTTAAGGACTTGTGGATTTGAAATAGGATAGTGCCCAAAAGCCAAAGCGTGTCCGGAGGAAAAAATTGATTTTAGATATTCAGTACGCGAAGGATGAATAGCCAATGCGTACTGCAATTCGATAGGTAAATTAGAAAAACCTAAAGCATAATCAGAAGCTCCTATAACCCGCCAATTAGTTTTTTGACGAGAATTGTTAAAAAAGCGCATATCATGTGCTATACCAAAAAAAGACCTACCAATCATGAATAGAATTATAACACAAAAAAATCCACCATATGGTGGAAGAAAATTACAATTTCTTTTTGGAGAGAGATCTAAGCAAAGTAGGAGGAATAGACAGGCTGACTTTTCCGTTAAAATCGACAATGGTATGTGTTCCGGTAATGCATTTATCTTCGATATCTGGAATAACACTTGGATGCAATCGCATTTCTGACGGTTCGTAAACAATGCCTTGAAAATTTTCTTTACGTAATGCTCTACACAGCATCTCAAATCCAATTAAAACTTCATCACATTTTATTCCATTGGGGCGAGCACGAAATCCATCACCTATAAAGCAAATACTTTTTTCAGAAGAGAGGATTTCGGGATCAGTTGCTAAGGATATAGTTCTATGAATAATGGTTCTGACCGCTGGATAAGAAACGCTTTGATAATTACTGGCTAACATCATACCAATCAAAACTGTATTCTTTCGGCCTTTGATATGAAAAATTGCACCAGGAGATTGCGCTAAACGCAAACGTTCGATAGTTTTGCGTCGCAATCCCAAAAAGGCTTTAAGCATTTGCATTGCAATAGTTTCACAAACCGGTACTTCGAGATAAGCAGGAACTACATAGGTTTTGTGCTCAGGGGATATAGAATTAAAAGGGCGAATATCCAGCATTTTGACTCCTTAGAAAGGTAAACTACTTGGCTTTTTATTGTTTGTTGTAAATAACATAACTTGTATAATTTGTCAATCTATAATTAGAGTTTAAAAACCAAAAAAAATAAAAAAATTAAGATCTTAACCAATATGTGATATTGTTATTTGATATGAAAATCAAAAATTTGTTAAAACAAGCAACTAAAAAAATTGATTATAGAGAGGCTCTATTGCTTTTAGCACATATCATGAAAAAAGATGAAGCATTTATTTTAGCTCATGATGAACAGGATATTTCAATTAAACTGGAAATAAAATATAACAAGATGGTCAATGCAAGAATGAAAAACAAGCCCATAGCTTATATTTTAGGTAAACAGCCTTTTTGTAATTTGAATTTTAAAGTTAATAAAAACACATTAATCCCAAGACCAGAAACTGAACAATTAGTTGATTTGGTTACTAACAATATTGATACATATTCGCAGATCAATTCTACTCGCGCTTTGCAACAAAAAAACAAGCGAAATGTAACAAAAAAGAATACAGAGGGGAATGTAGATCGCAAAAAAAATCAAAACCCTCAAACAATAATAATTGATATTGGAACAGGATCCGGATGTATTGCCTGTTCGTTGAAACATAGATTCCCAAAAGCTGAAGTGATCGCGAGTGACATATCCCCTGCTACTCTTAGAGTCGTAAAATATAATAATAAAAAGTTATCCACGAATATTAAAGTTATCCACAGTAATCTATTTAGCGGAGTTTTACATAAATCTGTTGAGCAATTAATAATAAAATTAAAAAAGAGAGTGGATTTGCACATAATAGCCAATTTATCTTACCTCCCCCATTCTGATAAAGATAATATGCAAAAAGATGTTATTAATTATGAACCTATTGTTGCTCTTTTTGCCGATGATCAAGGTATGGCTTTGATAAAAAAATGCATGCAACAATTGCATGATTTTTTACTCCCCTACTCTCCTATTGATACAAAATGGACTTTATATTTTGAAATTGACCCTAGACAAAAAAGTTTTTTGAAATCTTATGCAAAAAACTTGTTTTCAAATTCACAAATTCAAATTAAAAAAGATTTGAGCAATAAGAATAGATTTTTAATAATTTCTAACCGCGAGTAATATCTGCTCCAAGATCAGTAAGTTTTTTAATAATATTCTCGTAACCTCTTTCAATATGCTCTATGCCTGTAACATAAGAACGTCCCTCGGCCATCAGCGTGGCTAATATATAAGAAAATCCGGCACGTAGATCAGGAATTGTAATGTTCGCGGCATTTAAAGGAGTGGGACCGGAAACAATACAAGAGTGTTTAAAATTTTGATGTTGGTATCGACAAGGTTTTGAACCCAAGCAATCAGAATGCAACTGAATGTTGGCTCCCATATTTTTTAAAGCGTCCGTATAACCGAAACGATCTTCAAAAACTGTTTCATGGATTATAGATACTCCAGCAGCTTGAGTTAAAAGCATAACAAAAGGCTGTTGCCAATCGGTCATAAAACCCGGATGCACATCAGTTTCCAAAACTACGGGATTGTATTTTTTAGAACTACCAAATAAGATTCCTTCTGGTTTAATTACAAACGGCACTCCTACACGTCGTAATGCATTCAGATATGAAAGTAAATGATCCTGCTTAGCATTTTTGACAAAGACTTCACCTTCGGTAATGGGGGCAATAATACCAAAAGAAGCGGCCTCGATACGATCAGGGATTATACTGTGCTCGGCACCGTTTAGTTCGGATACGCCTTGGATAACCCAAGTACGATTAGCTTCTAGATTTATAATGGCGCCCATTGATTGGAGTAGTTTGGCAGTATCCATGATTTCTGGCTCTATGGCGGCATTGGATATGGTAGTTGTGCCTTCGGCTTTCACTGCTGCCAACATAAGATTTTCAGTGGCACCAACCGAAGGAAATGGCAATTCAATCATAGCAGCCTTAAGCTTATTGGCTTTAACAATATAACAATCTTCCTCACACTCAATCTTGGCACCCATTTTTTTAAAACCCTCAAGATGAATATCAATAGGACGAGCTCCGATTTTACAACCTCCGAGCATGGGAATACGAGCTTCACCAAAACGATGTAAAAGAGGTCCGATTAATAAGATGGGAATGCGATTTTTACGACTAAAAGCCGAAGCCACATCTCCATTTTTAATAACTTTGGCGTTAACTGTAACTGTCTGGCCTTCGCGTTTAACCGAAACTCCCAATCCGGCGATTAATTCAATAGTTGCTTCCACATCGCCAATATCGGGCATGTTGTTCAGTATAATATTTTCATCAGTCAAAAGAGACGCGACTAATTGCTTGGTTGCTGCATTTTTTGCACCACTAACGGCAACAGTTCCATAAAGAGGTTTGCCTCCGTTAACTATGTAGCCGGATTTTTTTTTATTTAACATAATAACTGATCTTAATGACTTTTATAGCATTTAACAGCTCTTAAAATTTGTAACTTTATCTTCAAATCATTCTATATGATAATGTTAGACAAAACGTGCTAATCATAGCAAGTTAAGCAATTGTTTGAACTTGTTGCGTATTTTGATAGTAACTTTTTTATTTTTTTAATAAATTGGTTCGTATTCTGATAATGAAACAATATTGATCCAGGTATTGCCACGAATAAAACCAATATCGCGACCATCAGTTGTTTTAATAATATAAAACTCATTTGGGTTGCGCGACCAAACAGATTCAGTGACTTCTCCTCCTGAAAAATATAGCGCCTTGCCAGAACCTGTGGTGCGAATAAAGAGCCGACCAACATCATCTAAAATCCGTTCTTCAGTAAAGATTACCAGAATATTTTTATAATATATATTTGAGTTGTTTTTATCTTTATCTAGAGTATTGCCAACATAACGCGCGTACGAATCAGAATCTGCTTCATAAACCCATTTTACTTTGTAAGATCCATAATAAGGAATTGTTATTTCGCGAATATTTCCAGCTGAAAAATCAGGATCTCGATCAACAAAAACCCAGGGAATAAATTTGCTCGCACTCCATTGTTTTTTTTCCTGCACCTGATTTAGATTTTCACTGCTAGTAAAAACATTGTGAGGAGCGGAACGTGACTTGGAGCGCCAAAAATACTTTTCTCCAGCCATCTCATCTAAATTTTTAAAATTAATAAGTCCGCCAATACGATTTAAAGCTTCTGGGCTACCTCCGACATGAGCGTAAATCGCGCCCAGCGACTGCGCCCATTCAACATAATATGGACGAGCGCTACGCACTGGGCCAATTTCCTGAACTGTACTTGAAGCGTCAAAAATGGCCATTAACCGAGTAATACCTCCTTCAACCGGAGCCTCAAAAACAATTGAGGCTTGAGATATGCCAGCTAACGGGCGCGCATCGATATGATTTTCTATCATAACAGCGCGAGGCAAAAGACAAGACTGATCTTCGGGAACCATAATTCCATCTAAACAACGCGGAACAAGCCCATCTAATGACATGGATTCGGTTTCTGTATTTTCAACTATTATTTGTTCTTCATTCAGACTTGGAGTATGTAAAGCGTAAGCTAAAAGACCCATACTAATTGCGATTACTAAAAAAGCGCCGCCGGCCAGATACGACCAATGGCGCTTTGTCCACTCCTCAATCAAAGAGAAGACATTTTGATATTTTTTTTCATCCTCCTTGTGTTTGATCATGTTGCCAAATTATTTCTTTTCAGCTTCACCGGCCTCTGCTTCAGCTTTCTTTTCTTCTGTTTCAACCTTAACTGCAGAGACATCACCAATATTTTGCTCTTCAAGTTTCTTTTGTTCTTCTTCGCTAAGCGGTTCTTCTACGAAGGCGATTAATTCTTCGGGATTCAAAGTAATATTAACTCCTTCTGGCAAATGTAATGAATTTACGGTAATACGATCTTGAAAATTTTTTAAAGCGGAGAGATCCACTACTAATTCCTTAGGAAGTAAAGCTGGTAAGCATTCGACTTCGACTTCTTCGATATTTTTGATCAAAGTACCGCCCATTTTAACAGCATCCGATTCGCCTTGAAATACAAAGGGAACTTTGACAATAATTGGTTGATCCATACGGATTTGTCGGAAATCAATATGAATAGGTTGCATGGTTATGGGATCAACTTGAACCTCTTGAATTAAGGCTTTAACCGGCGCAGAATCATCAATTTGTAAATCAAATAATGACGAATATTTTACTTCGCGATATAAATGAAGGAAATCGGATGGAGCCACGCTGATAGGCTGGGATGGCAATCCTTTTCCGTAAATAACAGCCTTAATGGGTGCGCGACCTTGGACTTCTTCCAAAGCGGTATTGGGTTTGCGTGTTTTTACTGTTAATAAAGGCATAATTTCTTATTGCTCATAGTCAATAACTTGATTTGACTGAGAGATATTAGGGGCGAGCTAGGGCTCGAACGTAAAGTAGTAGGATGTTAGGCGAGTTTTCCGCTAATGTCAAGTAGATCTTGGCATAATTTACGGCTTGAGGTGAATATGACTTTATGTGCCGAAATACAATATTCGGAAGAAATCGCTGAAGCATCAAACAAACGCATAGCATCAAGAGCTGAAGCGTCGGTCACCAAGCCAACCGCACCAACTCCGCCTCCGTTTTCGATAATATAACAAAAAAGACCATGTCCACAAGTTGAACAAGTTGAATGAAAAAGCTTAACACGAGATCGTTCTGCTATGAGCTTAATACCCTCGGTTGGATATAGGCCTCTGCACATAGGACAATGTGTCATTAATGGCAATAACAGCGACATAAATCAAAAATAAGAATAGCTTTAATGAATTGCTTGGTCAATAAATGATATTGTGGTTAAAAACCACTTTCAAAAGAATTGTTTTGAACTTTCATGCCCATGGCGATACCAATAGCCAAACATCCGGCTACCAAAGAAGTTGCGGCAGCTGAAGCGAAAGGCAAAGGAATGCCTGTTACGGGCATGATGCCCATATTCATTCCAGCGTTAACCAAAATATGCATTCCAAACATGCCGGATATCATTACCGTATAAATTTGAACAAAAACATCTTTGGAAAGATAGCCAATATATAAAATACGCACTAATAATAAAGTAAATAAACCCAAAATTAAAGCTAAGCCCACAAATCCTAACTCTTCACCCATAACGGCAAACATGAAATCCGTGGATGCCTCGGGTAAGAAACGTAAACGCGATTGACTACCTTCGCCAATTCCTTTGCCAAACCAGCCACCGGAACCGATGGCTGTTTCGGCTTGAATAACATTATAACCAGCTCCCAAAGGATCGGCCTCGGGATTTAAAAATGAAATTATGCGTTCTTGCTGATAAGGGACTAAGAAAAATGTCCAAGCCAAGTATATGGAAGCAAACACCGAAACGATTAGTAACAACCAAGTGCGTCGACGCAAACCAGCAAAAGCTATACCCACAAACCACATGCCTACTATAACCATAGCTGAACCAAAATCCGGTTGTAACATAACTAAACCCGCATAAAGAGACATGGCCGTAAAACTACCAAAAAAAGTAATCCAATCAAGTCGTCGATGTACTTGTTTGTAAAAATACGAAGCTAAAAAAACCGCAAAAAATACTTTGGCCAACTCGACTGGTTGAATACTGATGGCACCCATCCGAAACCAACCTCTTGTTCCGCGAACCTCTTCGCCGACAATTAAAACAGCGAGTAAGAGCAAAAACCCTAGAAAAAAAACCACCAAACCATAAGAACGTAATTGTCGATAATCCCAAAATATAAAGATTAACATTAACACACAACCAATTAATAGAGCGATTATTTGTTTGCGGAATTGCGCTAGGGATGTTATTTCATATGAAGTTCCTATACCATAAATCATCAATAATCCAATTGATATTAAAGCAAACAAAGCGCCAAATAAATACCAATCGACGCGACGAAATAAAATTAACCAAGAATTAACCATGGAGATAATTTACACTACGCGCCTGTAACGTCAAACCGACTTACCAGATTCTTATAGTCTCGTTGTAGGAAGATAAGAATTTTCATCGAGAAGATTTATGATGGGCAAAATTTCGGTTTTGGTAACGGATTGTATGGTGTCATACCAATAAAGATCAACATTTCTAATTTCACCCGGTTTAAGCTCGCGTATGTTAATTTTATTGACGCCAACCATTGTGCTTCCGCGCATAAGTTTAATAATATAATCAATGGACCAGTAGCCAAAAGCTCCTTGATTGACTATTTCAAAAGTTGTCCGCGAGACATTGCGACCAGCTGACTGAGACGCGGGCTCAAAACGAACATTTTGTGTCTTAACTCCACCAAAACGTTTTTCGATGAATTTGACATAATCATACTCCACCTCGCTCGGTTCGACGCGATGCCAACGAATATTATCAATAATAAGTTGCGCGTTGCGAGCGGTCGGAGACTGTGTTTTAAAACCAAGTTCAGTAACCGTGGTCAACTCATTAGGCATAACAAATCCCTGACGAGCAGGTGTCTGTTCGCCCATTATATTGAATCGATAAGTAAACTCGACCCACCAATCTTTATTGATATTTTCCAAATCAACAGAAATATCAACACGATTTTCTGTGGAAGGAAAAACAGATACGGCGGATGTGCCAACTCCTAGTGGACGATCGGCGACGAAACGATCGAGATTTTGTTGATTATACGCAATCGCTTCTGGGATTGCGGATTCACGAGGATAAGAAATCGCAAAACCGTCCAACAAACCCCATAGTGCATATGTCCAAACAATAATATTTAAAGATAATAAAATAATTCTAGTCCAAGTGCGGATTTTTATTTTATTGCGCACCCACCAATTAGCAACCTTCAATTCCCCTTCAGTAAAACCGCGACCTAAAATAATTTCTTCTGGCATATGTAAACATTATAACATAATAACATAAAAGTGAGTCATAACGTCGTAATGTCGTAAAGTCTTAACATTTATAACATTGCACCGTTAATAACGTTCATAACGTTTATAACGGATTAAGAGGTTGTTTGGGTTAGTTATGCATTGTGCATTATAAATTGATAAACATTCCTGTGACTACAAATGAACGATTGTCGCCGATTGAAAGGTGGTGTTGTGATAATCGAGTTGCCAGATACTACCCATGGGCATGTCGATTTTATGAATGGCCGGCCAAGGAAGATTTTGCAGTTTAACCAAAGCCGCGGCCATGGGTTCGCGATGTGAACAAATTATGATATCGCCCGCTTCGGTAGCAACGGCGTCCTCCACCGCTGAAATGACTCGATCGGCAAGATGATCTAAAGATTCCATACCGTCCGTCTTCATTTCCGAGTAATAGCCGGAGGTTTCGTAAAATAATTTTAACGACTTACCCATCCACTCTCCCATCTCCCACTCCGAGAGACGTTCGTCGGTTTTAATTGGAACGGACAGGATTTGTGATAAAAGACTTGCGGTTTCTTGAGCGCGTTCGAGAGGAGAAGTGATAATGACATTTATCTTTAATCCTTTATCCTTTATCTTTGAGCCAAGTTCGGAAATTTGAGAAATGCCCCGATCCGAAAGATGCCAACCCGGAAGTGTGCCGTAATTTATGCCCTGCGGATTTTGAATTTCACCGTGGCGGATGAGATAGACTTTCATACTGTCTGAACCTTGAATAATCATGATTGTCACATATACTAGCATGATTTACTGAATATCTGAACCTTGAACCGGGATGTACCGGGATTTTTCAAACCAATATTTCAGGATTGTTATCTTTATTTTCTGAACCTTTATCATGATTAAGATTACTTATTGCCTGAACCTTGATTTGGACTCAGATTCTCGCTCAAATTAATCTGATTACCAAGTGAGTTCATCAAGACTAAAGACTAAAGTTCATCACGAGTTTATCAAGAGATACTAAAGTCACTCTTGATAAACTTTAATCTTGATGAACTTACTACTTAGTGGGATGAACTTTATATTTAGGTTCGGGATAATCAAGTTAATTAGGTTAGTAATCGAGTGTTAAATCAAGGTTCAGATAATATTCCGGAGGTCTGTACAGTTAACCTTCAAGGGTGACTCTTTTTAACTGACTATCGCGATTTCTA
>CAZLVV010000030.1:0-13519 GCA_964563385.1 uncultured Gammaproteobacteria bacterium | reverse complement strand
AAGAATCAAGCAAGGAGTGCAAAGATAGGTGGGCGCGTACATTCGTTTGCTAAAATATGTAAAATAAGTTAATATCAGATTGCTTGATTTAGCACCCTTAGCTTAACGGATAAAGCTCCGGTCTTCGAAACCGGCGATGGGGGTTCGATTCCCTCAGGGTGCACCATAAAAAACTCGCTTTAGCGAGTTTTTATGATATTTTTTTCATTTTACATTCCAATGTTTGGCTTCTAAACCAGCTTCGGCGGCCGCGATTTGAGCTTCTTGCTTGCTGGTACCACTGCCTATTGCAATAAGCTCTTTGTCTAGAAAAACGCCTACTGTGAATTCTTTGTTATGATCCGGACCAACTTCTTTGAGCACTTTGTATGTTGGGGTGATACCCATAAGCTCTTGAGAGGTTTCTTGAAAGCGACTTTTGGGATCAATATATAATTTATTTTCTAAAATATTAGGTAAGATTGAAATGATATGAGAATCAATGAATTTTTTAGCCTCGTCCCAACCGCCATCCAGATAAATAGCGCCAATAATAGCCTCGATGGCGTTAGCTAAAATATACATACGAGCTTTGGAGTTTTTGTCTTTGGCTTCACCTTTGGAAAGTAGAAGGTATTCTTCGAATTGTAATTTTGTCGCGATACCAGCAAGAGTTTTTGCGTTTACCAAAGCGGCGCGCCAGTTTGTCAGTTCGCCTTCGGGATTGGGATAATTTAAATAGAGATTCTCGGTTACTACTAATTCTAAAACAGCGTCACCTAAAAATTCTAAACGTTCATTATGATCGTAAGGAAAATCCGAATGTTCGTTTAAATATGAACGATGAGTGACTGCTTGAAGAATTAAGGTTTTATCGTTAAAAATATGGCCAAGCCGTTGTTCAAGCGGGTTGAAATCTATTGTTTCAAAAGTTGTCATAAGTTCGCAAATTTTTGCGAACGATTCTCACGAAGATGACGGATTTTTCCGTGCGCTTCGTCAGAAACGTTCTTTTTTTAATGTTGAAAATTATTAATTTTAAATTTATTGATTAGTGATTTCTTGATTAGAGATTTCTTGCTGTTGAACTGGAGATTGTTCTGAAGATGTTTCTTGTTTGGCTTTGTCTGCTTCTTTTATTTTGCCATTTGCTGTTTGATTACGAAATACTGCGCCTAAAACACCGTTAACGAATTTACCGCTAGATTCTCCGCCAAAAGTTTTAGCAAGTTCAATGGCTTCGTTGATAGCTACTTTGGATGGAATTTGATCATCAAACATGAGTTCATAAATGCCAAGTCTTAAAACATTACGATCAACAGTGGTAATGCGTTCAATAGGCCAATCCGGAGCAAATTTAGCAATAGCTTCTGTGATTTGTTTTTCATGATCCATTATGCCTTTAATGAGAGCCAAAGTAAAAGAACGTTCGTCAAAATATGGAACGAATTCATCCAAATTTCGTTCTGTTATTTGAATAGCTTCTTGAGGCGTTCTTTTGTGAAAATCCCATTCATAAAGGGATTGTAGAACAATAGTTCTGGCTAAGTGGCGATTGGACATAAGGTGCAAAAAAGTACAAATAAATTAAATAAAAGGCAATTATGATTATTTTTTGGCTTTAACTTCGACCGTTTCGGACTGTTGGGATTTTTTTAATAATCGTTCGAGTTTTTTATCTTTGCCTTTGATATGAATTTCATGACCGCGATACTCGGTAGCTCCTGGAGCGGGGCGGTGCGGACGATGCGTTTGTCCGGTTTTGGAATCTGTGGCAATGGTTTGTTTTTTTAAAGCGAAATGCGATGCGCGACGTCTTTTATCGCTACTAGTCCTCCGATGTCCGGGTAATGACATAAAAATTAAGTAAAAAGTTAAATTTATTATTTTTTTAAGATTTATTGTGTAACAGGGCAAGTTTAGCAAAGAAAATCAAAAAATGCAAGGTATTTGAAAGGTTTTTTGATTGCAGTGGTTTAGAAAACCGGCATAATACCGGTTTTTTGCTAAATTATGGTTCTTTTGATGTATTCGGGTTCAAAAGCGTGTATCTCATTTTCAGCAAACCAAACATCTAACTCGATTTCTGCTTCTTCGGGATTGCCTGAAGCATGGATTAAATTAAAAACTCCGGCGTTTTTGGCATCCGCATGTTTAAAAGAAACATGAGCAAAATCACCGCGGATGGTTCCGGGGGCGGCTGATTTGGGTTCGGTTTCACCGACAAGTTTACGAACCACGGCCACGGCTTCAACGCCTTCTAACGCTATGGCCATGATTGGACCAGACATGAGCATATCAACCATAAGTTGACGAACATGTTCGCCACGGCGCATGGCTAAATCTTCCGTATAATGTTTTTTAGCTGTTTCTTCGCTAGAAACTACCATTTTAAGACCTACTATTTTTAAACCAACGCGTTCAAAGCGGTGAATGATTTCGCCAACCACACCGCGATTTAAGGCATCTGGTTTTAATAAAACCAATGAACGTTGGATTGTTTCGCTGGGATGTTGCATATTGCGAATATTATAAATATTAGTATCATTTATGTTTGATTATTATGGCGGATTTTACTGGATGATGAAGAGCATGTCAAACATTAAATGATTATCAAAAAACTCTCGCAAGCGAGAGTTGTGAGGTTAGGCGGATTGTAACATTCGGCATTGGTGACTCCAGAGAATGTCGCGAATAGATTGACTATACCAATCCAAGCCATATATATGCGTAGGCCAAATCCAAGGGAAAAGCGTGTCCAAATATGTGGCCAACTTGTAAAATGGATGGCCATCTCCAGCATGAGCTACTAGGGAATTGATGTAATCAGGAAGAGCTAAGATTTGCAATTCATGCCAAATTTGCCAAAGAAATTCGTATTTTTCTCCACGGCGATTGGGAGATGAATGCGGATTATCTGGATCTATGGCTCCGGCTCGTGATGCATTAGATTGTTGAGCTGAAACCAAACCTGGGCAATTTATTAACGTTTTGCGTAAACGATTAGCCAGATACTCTTCATCTGATAAATTGTTGTTAAGCAAAACCATGGCAATACCAGAAAGATCTGTGATTTGTTCGGGCTTGCGTTGAAGTTTGCGTAGTTGTTTTGCGAAAATTCTTTCTTTGCGACGCGAATCAAAATAAACCAAAATTTCACTGCCATTTTTTTTGATAATACGAACATCAAGAAAAAGCACAAAACATGTTTCGGAAGTTTGTTTTTTTGCTTCCGAATCATGTTCGTAATACCATTTAACAGCATAACTGCCATCTTCGTTGCGTTTGACGCGATATTTATTATGCGGATCAAGATCGGCTACAACAATGACACGCGCGCTTTCGGATCCGTGAAAAACTTGAGTTTCTAATTGATGGATAAGGTCTTTGCGAATTTGATCAAGAGTGTCGGGATTGTGTGTGCCGATTAAATTTTCGAATTCCAATTGTGTTAGTACGGCCATGAGCCTAGCTTCAAAAGGAATACGATTTGAAATAACTCCGCGTTTTCTTTTTCTGGCTATGAGTTCGATAAGTTGAGGCATGTTATGCGCTGTTAAAACTTCGGCTGCGAATTCCAGTTGTTTACGGCGATTGATTGGAAAAAATTCTCGCAAAATATCATCAATAGCATTACGAACATTTGAAATCGCGGTTTGCATTAATGCTCGTGACTCTTCAAAGCCCAAGCGATCAAGGCCGTATTTTTCCGCAAAATGATCATATAACACTCTGTCTTGGATTTCAGAAACAGTTTCTCGATATTCTTGTTTAGAAAGATTAGTGGGAACTGATTTTTTTGCGGTTAATAATTTGGAGCGCAAATTTCGGAATCGCATTACTTCGCCTGATAAAACTGAACTACGGCGAATTTCATGAAGAATTTGCCGTCTGGGCATTTTATCTGGAAAGGTTATAAGATTGGGGAACGTTTGCAAAACCGCGGATTCATGTCGTTTGCGAGCTTCAATTGTGTATTCGTCGGATTTTTTTTTAAGCAAAGCTAGTAGTTCTTCGCGAGTGATGTTTTCTGGCAAGAGAGATAATGTATCAGCTATATCCTGAATTACTTGGACTTGTCCAAAAGCAGTGAAAAAGGGTTGTGGGGCCAGAGAAGCTTTACATCTGCAATCAGCTTTGTTGAACACTTTAATTCTCCTTTTGTAAGGTGCAAAAGTTAATGATAAGTAAAAATTTTATTAAAGTCAACCTCCTGTACGCGCTCACCACATATGGCACTCTTTGTATTTGCATGTTCTTCTGTGGTTAGAAGAGTGCAAGATGTATTTGAGCGAGTGCGCGTTTTTTATTGACTTTACATTTCATTTGATGAAAAATAATTTAAAGAGTCGATTGAGGTTTCGGGACAAATTTCGGTATAAGAGGCCAGCGTTTTAATTGCCGTGGCAGATAAAATTAGGCCTTTGTAGCGTAATGGCGCTTATTTGGCATTTTGTGGAATTCCTGCAAATGTTCAAAATTACGCGTATAGCTTACGCAGAGCATCGCTCGATTGGATTTTAGCCGAAATACCTCGTCGACTCTTTTTATTTAGATTGATTGACTTTTCGGGTTGTTTTTGTTAATCTCGGAATGGAGAAGAAAAGAGAGGGGAAATTAAAATCCATAAATAAACGCACATTAACATATAGAAATTGAATAGGAGGTCACCATGCGTTTAATCCCTGTTCCAAGAGGCGTACGCGTGGTGATTCTTCGCCATGCAATTTCAGATTGGAATGAAGAGACGATAAAAGCCTTGGCTTCTGGAAAATTGAAACCTTCCAAATTGCCGGGCAAGCGTAATGCTCCATTGTCGCCAATGGGGCATTTACAGGCTTATTTTGCAGGTAAATATCTGCAATCGCAAATATCACCGGAATTATTTAAAAAACGTGGTATTTTGGCTCGATCTTTGCAAATGAGAGCCAAAGAAACAGCGCGAATACTTAGCAAAGCCGGTAATTTAGTTACTACTCGCAGATTCCAGAGCGATTTGTTAGCTGAAAGGGCGCATACGCGTTTTGCATGTATTCAAGATTCGGAAACATCAGATAATTCATCTGATTGTTATTGTAAAATTCCTGAATGCTTGCGTTTTAAAAAAGCGAAGTTTGCGCCAACATCAGATTTGATGGATACCGATATCGCTGATATACAAGAGTTGCTACGCCATCAACCCGCATTGTCTCATATGCTTATGAGCAATGTTGATATGCATTTGGCTACGGCATTTTTACTAACAAGTTATCGTGATTCTTTGGAATTTTTTTGGAAAAAAGCCAGAGACAGATATACGGAAATCACACCGCAAATATATGTGGAGATACGCAAAGAGGCGGCTGGTCAAGCTCTTCGCGATTTTGGCAGTCGCATAGCCAAGGATTTTACAGAATGGTTTTTTGAGCAAGAGCAACTGAATCCGCATCAGAGACGTAAAACTCCAACAGGCGAGAGCTTTGATGATTTGCAAGTCCGCGCTCAAGATTTTTGGGAAGAGTTTATTCCTGAACTTGAAAATATCGGCAATGGAGCTACGGCTATTATAGTATCGCATAGCATATTCATTTTGCAGTTGAGAAAATCAATCGAAGGTTTTTCCAATCATGATTTGAATATGATGCTTAGAGCCGAAGGTCCGCCGTTTCCACCACATGTGGGCATGATTTTTTATAAAGAAGTCGATGGTTTTTTACAGTTGGATGGCGAACCTTATCGTATTCCTCCGCAATTCGAAATTGTTGGCAGAAGATTGCGTTTTAAGAATACGATCGATCGGCGAGTTATTGCTCGAGCGTGTAGAGAATTGGGTATTGAAGAACATCGCATGGGTGCTAATCGCAAGAAAAACGGCAATCTCAAATATTCGGATCATTATTTTCGATTTATGTTGAGTTCGGAAACGGCTCCGAGCTTGGTGCGAACCGCGATACCAGAGATTTCTAAAAAAAAAGCGTCATGAAAAATCGGTGAATATAGATTGTAACTAAATGACGTAATTATCTAGCTCCGTAAGCGGAGCTTTTTTATTTAATGAAATTAAGATATAATAAATATATGGAGCAAATAATGGCGGATAAAACTTTACATAAGCGCACGTCTATTTCGGTAAAAGCCGATAATGATGTTAAAGCTGGCATCATGACCGCTGGAGGGGCTTTGATTTTGTCTATTATCATTATTTTAACGTTGGTATTTTTTTTAAATTTTATATTTCCTAGAGGCAACGGAATGCAGTTTATTATTATTACTTCATTGGTTGTTATAGGCTGGGGATTTTGTCTTAATTGTGTTAGCGAACGATTGCGGATTGATGATGAAGGTTTATTATTTACATCTCTGATTGGTAAAACCATACGAATTCCATTGCAAAATATTATTTCATACAAATTAATTGATTTTGGGATTCGTTTGGATGGCAATATGTATTTGTTGGAAGTAACACATTCATTAAAGACAAAACCCGAGGAAATCTGGTTGGGTCCTTGTTGGAATAATAAAGAATTATCAATATTTTGTTTGGCTTTAAATGAAGCTTTAGATGATTTGGAAATGGGAATGATTAATCAAGAATAAAAAATTAATGTAAAAATATATTATGCCAAAGAAAAAGAACGTTAAAACGTTACAAAAATTAAAAGAGGAAGCTTTTGTTAAAAAAAATGCTTCAAGACCTTTTTATAAAGGAACACCTTATAAATCAAAAAGTCCAGTAAAATCGAGTAATAGAAAAAGATTTGAACATTGGATATGCTTTCCTAATGGTAATTGTGAACAACTTAATGAAGTGAAAGATTTTACGGAACACATGCATTGGAGAATTTTCAGAATAATGGCTGAATTTATTGAAGGTTTTGAATTTTTATCGAAAATGCATAAAGAGGTGACTTTTTTTGGTAGCGCTCGAACTAGCCCAGATGCAAAACCATATAAACAAGCTGTTTTGTTAGGGAGGATGTGTGCTAAAGCTGGTTATACGGTTATTACCGGAGGAGGGCCAGGAATTATGGAAGCAGGAAACAAAGGCGCTTTTGAAGAGGGTGGAGAATCTGTTGGTTTGGATATTGAGCTTCCTACGGAACAAAGACGTAATAATTTTATTACCCGCGCGATTGGATTCCATTATTTTTTTACGCGAAAAGTAATGCTTTCCGCTTCGGCTCAAGCTTATGTGTTTTTTCCGG
The DNA here is from genome assembly GCA_964563385.1 of uncultured Gammaproteobacteria bacterium. Lineage (GTDB taxonomy): Bacteria > Patescibacteriota > Patescibacteriia > 2-12-FULL-60-25 > 2-12-FULL-60-25 > MWCR01. The sequence continues at coordinate 6,356 of CAZLVV010000030.1, read as the reverse complement.
GAGGTTTTGGTACTATGGATGAAGCATTAGAGATGTTGACTTTGGTGCAAACCGGTAAAATTTCTAAAAATGTGCCTTGTATTTTTGTGGGCAAATCACATTGGGAACCGTTTAAGAAATGGGTAAACGATAGTTTATTTAAATCGGGATATATAAATAAAGAAGATTTGAATTTGATACAAATTGTTGATACGCCGGAGCAGGCTTTTAAAATAATTCAAAAAACTTCGGAAAGGAATTTGTAAATATAATTAATCAATAAAAAATAAAACCGGTGTGAGCCGGTTTTATTTTGCCACTGCTTTACGCATGGCTGTTTTGTTGCGTTTTTTTTGTCGTTTGGAGAGTATCTCTCCTTTGTGCAATGCTTCAAGTTTTTTTAGCGCTTTTAGAGCACGTGTAGATAAACGGATTTTAACACCGTTAAAACGACGGGTTTGCAAATTAACACCTTGAAGTTTTTTTGTGGCTACATTAGAATGACTCCGATTATTGGCTTTATTAGCCCTTTTTCCGGAGATTAAACAGATTCGTGACATATTGATTGGCGTAAGTATAGCTAAATGCGGTATACTTGGCAAGTGCTTAGGTAAAAATCTTTGAAGTTTGATTACTGATGTTTTAAGATTTATGTCATTAACAACTTTATTTACAAATCCAACAATTTTTATTCTTTGGTTTGTAGCAATATTAACTGCTTTGTCGGTTCATGAGTTTTCTCATGCTTTGACGGCTAATTTGTTAGGCGATAATACAGCAAAAAGAATGGGTAGATTGACTTTGAATCCATGGGCTCATGTTGATTTATTTGGCTTATTGGCTTTGGTTTTTGTGCATTTTGGCTGGGGCAAACCTGTTCCTTATAATCCATTATATCTTAAGCATAAGCACTGGGGAGAGTTTTTGGTGGCCGTGGCTGGTCCTTTTAGTAATTTAATAATGTTAATTGTCTTTGGAATTATTTTAAAAGTTTTACTGCCGATTTTGGGGTCAAGCAATTTATTGGTTGTTTTTTTAATTTTTTTATTTTTTATAAATGCTGCCTTGATGTTGTTTAATTTAATACCCATCCCTCCTTTGGATGGATCAAAATTTTTGTTTGCGGTACTACATCAAAATAAATGGCATGATTTACGTTATAAAATTGAACGATATGGTCCTTTTATTTTAATGGCCATAATTTTTATTGATATTACATTGAGGATTGGGATTATTAAAAATTTACTACTTGGTCCATTGGAATGGATTATAACATTGTTCGGTTTTAGTGGATTAATATAATAATATAAATTGATTATGATTAAATCTAGAGTTTTATTTGATGAAACAAATCGAGGGATCAATTGGATTTTTGTATATATATTAATTTTATGCGCCACTTTCGGTAAATCTTTGATTATTGATCAAGCACTAATACCACCCGGTAAATCTTCGGCCATTAGCCAAGCATATGCATCACCTTTGGAAATAGCGCTTTGGTACCCGCTTTTGGCTATAAGCGGTTTTTTTATGGCGTGGCTTTTAATTAGTTTTGTTAAACGAGATTGGTTGAAAATAGGCGAAATGAAGTTTTATTTAGCTTTGATATTAGCGATAGGGTGTGGTTTATTATTTTCATTTGTACCACTTTGGAATAACACTGCCATGGGAATGCCTCTTACTTTGTTGCAAATGGGCGAATATATGTTAACTTTTGGCATTTATCCGTATTCTGCGGGGCCGGATGGATTTTTACGGGGATTGGCTTGGGGTATGTCTGCGATTTTGGCTTGGCTTTTATATAAAGATAAACAAAAAATATCAGATATTTTGCTTATCGTATTATCATCTTGGTTAGGAATTTCATTGATTTTGCTTTTACCATCTATTATTTTAAACATCACTTTTGTTTTGAAAGGATTATCAATAACCGGATTGAATACTGATTTTATAAGTGAATTCACTAGGATTAGTTTATTTTCTTATTGGGCAGATGAGCAGTTGTTAAGATGGTTTACTGGTTTTGGCAATCAAACTGTTAATGTTTTATTGTTGTATATAGGAAGCATAGTATACGCTTGCGGAGTATGTCTTGGATTAATCAGTAATCGTTTAAAATATTGGAAAATATTTCAAGGAAGCTTTCTTTTTCAATTTATTCCTTTATTATTAATGATTTTATATGGATATCAAGCCGGTTTAATCAGACGGGGATGGGTTGGTATTGATTGGGCGGCTTGGTTAGTATTTGCTTTGTTTACACTTATTGTTTGGTTAAAAATATCAAGTGTTTTAAAAGGCTTTGATGAAAAAGATACTTTTTTATCAGTTTTTGGGGCTTTTGGCGCTATGCTATTGGGTTGGCCGATATTGTTAGCGTATTTTTTTGTTATTGCGATTTATCATTTTTTTAAGGAGGGTAGAAAAATATTTCTTTTGAACGAAACATTTGAATCTATTGAATCTGTAATGATATATATACTGCCAGTTTTTTCTTTGATTACAGCTTTATTCGCGCGTAAAGGATTAAAAATGGATTTTGATGCAATAACAATTTTGGGGACCAGTATTATATTTGCATGGCTTTACGGATTATTGATGACGGCTGTAAGCAAGAATTGGGTAAAATTGAAAGTTATAATGATTTGGCTAGTTGGTTTATTATTGCTTTGGATATTGACTAAAGTATTTGCGCCGGCAGCTATTATGTTGCTTACGGGCGTTATATTATGGTTATTTTGGCAAAAAGCTTTGTCTAATAAGATTATTATACCAATTATTGTTTGGGGAACTGCTTTAATCGTGCTTCTGTTTTTCATTTGGCAGTCTAAAATAGCCGGACCATATTGGATTACAGCATAATTTTTGATATTTTTAAGAGAAAAAACAATCCACTATTTTTAGTTGTTAGAAAAATAATTGATAATAAAGCTATTATTTTGGATTTAAATCCACTTGACGCATTTAAGGGGCTTTGATATATTCAGCGGCACAACATGCCTACTACAAATCAACTTATTCGGCGACCACGCCGTAGCGCCAAGGCTAAGTCAAAAAGCCCGGCTTTGCAATTTACACGCGATACGCTCCATCGTAAACGTACAGAGTTACGCAGAGGCTCGCCGTATAAGCGCGGAGTTTGCACAAAGGTAACAACAACTACCCCTAAAAAACCAAACTCTGCTATGCGTAAAATCGCGCGTGTTCGTTTATCTAACGGCCAAGAAGTTACGGCTTATATTCCGGGCGAAGGACACAATTTACAGGAGCACTCGATCGTTATGATTCGTGGAGGACGCGTTAAAGATTTACCCGGCGTTCGTTATCATATTGTTCGCGGTGTTTATGATACGCAAGGTGTTGATGGTCGCAAACGTGGACGTTCAGTTTATGGTGTTAAACGGCCAAAGGCTAGTAAATAAGAAATGAGTGTTGTAAACTTTTAGAAGCAGAGAGGGGAAATAAAAATCATCGTAAAAAATTAATTATGAGAGGTAAAAAAGCTCCAAAGCGTACAGTAGCACCTGATCCAAAATATGGTTCGGTTTCTTTGGCTAAGTTTATCAACTACGTCATGGAAAAAGGCAAAAAATCGACTTCGCAACGAATTGTTTATCAAGCATTAGAAGCATTGGAAAAGAAATCCGAAAAACCGGCCTTGGAGGCTTTTGAAGAGGCTTTGAAAAATGTTTCGCCATTACTTGAGGTAAAATCTCGACGTGTTGGCGGAGCTAATTATCAAATTCCGTTGCAAGTTAGAGCTGATAGGCGTCAACAGTTGGCTTTTCGTTGGATAATAGCTGCGGCTCGCGCTAAAAAAGGTAAGCCAATGTCTTTATGTTTAGCTGATGAGTTGTTTGCTGCGATGAATAATCAAGGTGATGCTATAAAGAAAAAACAAGATGTTCAACGCATGGCCGAAGCGAATCGCGCATTTGCTCATTTTGCTTATTAATTATGGATGATAGTGATGGCAGAATTTTAAGAATGTAAAAAATAATGAGAGGCGGAAATACGTCGCCTTTTTTGTTTATTTAAATATTTTAAATATTATGTCTAGAGAATATTTATTAAAAGATGTCCGAAATTTCGGAATCATTGCTCACATCGATGCAGGTAAAACCACAGTATCAGAACGTGTGCTTTTTTATACGGGTCGAACGCACAAACTTGGCGAAACTCATGAGGGGGAAGCGACCATGGATTGGATGGATCAAGAGCAAGAACGTGGTATCACTATTACTTCGGCGGCCACAACTTGTTTTTGGAAAGGGCATCGCTTGAATTTGATTGACACTCCGGGGCATATTGATTTTACGGTTGAAGTGCAACGTTCTTTGCGCGTATTGGACGGAGCGGTTACGGTTTTTGATGGTGTGGCGGGCGTTGAACCACAATCGGAAACGGTTTGGCGACAAGCGGATAAAAATAAAGTTCCTCGCATGTGTTTTGTAAATAAATTGGATCGCGTTGGAGCGGATTTTGATAAAGATGTAGAATCGATTCGTAAACGTTTGGTTAAAAGAGCATATCCAATTCAGATACCAATAGGCGCTGAATCAAATTTTAAAGGCATAGTGGATTTGATTGAACAAAAGGCCTTTATTTATAAAGATGAATTGGGTCGAGACATTGAAGAAACGGAAATACCAGCAGATTTAGTTGAAAAAGCTAAGAAATTGCGAGAAGAGTTTTTAGAAGCTTTAGCGGAAACTGATGAAGTTTTAATGAATAAGTATTTAGCCGGAGAAGAATTGACAGTACCGGAAATTAAATTAGCTTTGCGCAAAGCGGTTATTAATATGGATATTTTTCCGGTTATGTGCGGTTCGGCTTTAAAGAATAAAGGTGTTCAAATGTTGTTAGACGCGGTGGTTGACTATCTGCCTTCTCCTTTGGATATACCTCCTGTACAAGGAAAAGATCCTGAAAATGAAGAAAATACCATTATACGTAAGGCAGATGATAATGAACCATTTTCAGCGCTTGCTTTTAAGATTATGACCGATCCATATGTGGGAAAATTGATTTTTTTCCGCGTATATTCGGGAACATTGGAATCCGGCTCTTATGTTTATAATGCGACTAATGGTAAAAAAGAAAGAGTTGGACGCATAGTGCGTATGCACACAAACAGTCGTGAAGAAGTGGATAAAGTATATGCCGGAGAAATTGCGGCGGCCGTGGGTTTGAAAGATACTTTTACTGGTCATACTTTGTGTGATGAAAATCATCCAATTATATTGGAAACAATCGTTATTCCAGAACCGGTTATTGATATAGCTATTGAACCAAAGACAAAAGCTGATCAAGAAAAGATGAGCGTTGCTTTGCAAAAATTAACTGAAGAAGATCCTTCGTTTCGAGTTAGGAGTGATGAAGAGACATTGCAAACTATTATTTCTGGAATGGGAGAATTGCATCTTGAAATTATTGTTGATCGCATGAAAAGAGAATTTGGCGTGGAAGCCAATGTTGGCAAACCGCAAGTCGCTTATAAAGAAGCAATTAATGGTGTTGCTGAAGGTGAAGGTAAATTTGTGCGTCAATCTGGCGGACGCGGACAATATGGTCATTGTTGGATAAGGATTGAACCAAATGAACGTGGCAAGGGTTATGAATTTACAAGCGAAATTGTTGGAGGAGTTATTCCTCGTGAATATATTCAACCTATTAATAAAGGTATTCAAGAAGCTGCCAAACGTGGAGTTGTAGCTGGTTATCCGATATTGGATTTTAAGGCTGCGGTTTATGATGGTTCTTATCATGAGGTTGATTCGTCTGAAGCTGCGTTTAAAATTGCTGCCTCAATGGCGTTTAAGGCGGCTTGTGAAAAGGCTGGTGTCAGTATTTTAGAGCCAATAGAAAAAGTCGAGGTTGTGGTTTCCGAAGAATATATGGGTGATGTTATGGGAGATTTAAATTCCAAACGCGGACAAATTCAATCCATGGAAGATCGTTTTGATATGAAGGTTATTACCGCATTAGTACCTTTGGCTGAAATGTTTGGTTATGCCACTAATTTGCGTTCCATGACACAAGGTCGCGGGACATATTCCATGGAATTTGATCATTATGCTCCTGTGCCGTCTTCGATTCAAACAGAGCTTATCGAAGGCAAGATAAAAAAATAAAATAATAATTTGAAATATAACGTATAAAATTTAGAAAAGTCTTGGAAAACCAAGGCTTTTTTATTTTTTAGAGTTAAAGAGTGTAAAATTTGATGTTTTATGTGTGAAATGAATTTTTATAGGAAAATTTTTGTAAAAATAGTTTTGTAACGATATACATGAAATAGCTTGTTAATAAGAAGTTAAGCCTCTGTACAGTTAACCTTCAAGGGTGACTCTTTTTAACTGACTATCGCGATTTCT
>CAZLVV010000029.1:0-15396 GCA_964563385.1 uncultured Gammaproteobacteria bacterium | reverse complement strand
TAGAAATCGCGATAGTCAGTTAAAAAGAGTCACCCTTGAAGGTTAACTGTACATAGTTCGGCTTTATTTAGATAAAAAACAGTATTATATGGAAAGTAAGCTCAATAAGTGTTATAATAAACTCATTAATAAGCAATAATAAATCAATTAAATATGTCTCAAGAAACACCTTTTGGTCCCACCACACCTGATTCAAAGATCATTCTTCCATCACAAGAATTGCAACCAACAGAAGCTATTCTAACTGACAATGAAAAAATCATGGGAAGAGCTGGCGATGAGGCTGCACGCGCTTCTAAAATGCGACAACAAGGAGGAATAGCAGATGCGGAAAAGCTAATGCATTTGAGACAAGGTATTGCTTCAGGTAGCCCTGCTCCAGGTTCAGGAGATGAAGCATTGCGCGAGAGAGTTGCTCGTAGTGTAGAAGCAGGAATGCTTTTTGGGGATAAGAATGATGGGGTATATAGTCAGGGCGAGGGTTTAAAGGGTATCTCATTAAATCTTGGAGAACCAGTTGCGCCAGCCACAGCTGAATTTCCCCATGGAGAAGGTGAACCATCAGAAGAAGAAGCAGAAGGAGGTTTAATCAATCTCGCGGACCTGATGCGTAACGGTTAGACTTAAAAACAATCATCGCAAAATCAGTAGCTTAAAATTAAAATTATTAATTGTATAAGTTTACAATGCGCTTTAATACAAACAAGTCTTAATCTTGCTAATTCTTATTATCTTATCAATTTGATTAAATCTTTGGTTATATTTGCCTTTTTAGGCGCTGTTCGCTATACTTTCGCGGAAATATTATGTCAAAAAATAATACCATACAAACCGGAGTTTCCAGACAAAAGGTGAAACGCCGAGTGGGTCTAATTATACTACTTTTTTTAATAGCCGGATCTCTTTCGTATAGCACGCCTGCCAATTGGCTAATTAGTCAAGTTAATAATGTTTTGGGCACGCATTTTGGATCCATTAATTTACCATTTTCTTTAGGTCTGGATTTACAAGGAGGTACTCGCTTAGAATATGAAGCTGATTTGTCCAAAGTTGATTCGTCCGAGCGCACATCGGCCATGGAGGGCGTTCGCGATGTTATCGAGCGCAGAGTAAATGCCATGGGTGTTTCCGAGCCCATAGTTCAAATTACTAGAGCTGGCGATGCTTATCGTGTTTCAGTTGAACTAGCCGGTGTTCGTGATATTAATCAAGCTATTAGCATGATAGGCGAAACTCCCATTTTGGAGTTCAAAGTGGTTAACGATGAAGAGTCTCAACAATTGACTGCTGAAGAAATTTTGCAATTAGAAGAATCAGAAAACGAGGCCAAATCTCAGGCAAATACATTTTTAGCTTCGGTTAAAAACTCTCCTGAAAGTTTTACGGATTTAGCTAAAGCCGAATATGCCAAGTTAGGCCTCGCCAATCAAAATGTGGATTTGGGTTTTATTAAAGATCAAATTAAATATACGCAAATTTATGAATCAGCCAAAGATGCGCCGATTGGTTCTATTTTGCCCATAAGTACTGATTCAGCAGAAGCAGTTGTAAAAGTCGAAGAATTCAAAGATGCTGGTCAAGAAATTAAAGCTCGTCATATTTTAATTCAATGGAAAGGTTCTCAATACGCTTCTGAAGCCATAACGCGCACCAAAGAAGAAGCTTTGGCATATACTCAAGAAATAAAACAAACTCTAACTCCAGAAAATTTTGCCGAAAAAGCGTCAGAATTATCCGAGGAACCGGGCGCGAATTCCTCTCGCGGAGATTTGGGATGGTTTGGCCCAGGCGTAATGGTTGAAGCCTTTGAAAACTCGGCTTTTACTTTGGCTAAAGGGCAAATTTCTGAACCCGTGGAAACGGATTTTGGTTATCATTTGATATATAAAGAGGATGAACGTGGTACTAAAGATGTTCGTGTTAGCGCAGTTCTTTATCCAAAATTGACCAGAGATGAAATCGTGCCTCCGTTTAAACGAACCGAACTTACCGGTAAACAGTTAGAAAAGGCGCAACTTGAGTTTAACCCACAAACCGGATCCGCCGAAGTCGGTTTGCAGTTTAATAGTGAAGGCGCTGATTTGTTTGCGTCCATAACCAAAGCCAATATCGGTAAGCCGGTCGCCATTTATTTGGATGGCGAACCAATTAGCGTGCCCACTGTGCAATCCGAAATTTTAGGAGGTCGCGCTGTAATCACTGGAAACTTTACAGTTTCAGAGGCCAAACTTCTCGCTCAACGTCTGCAATCCGGCGCTTTGCCAGTTCCCATTGAGCTTATTGCGCAACAAACTGTTGGTCCGTCGCTTGGCGAGGATTCGGTTAAAGCGTCGCTTATAGCTGGTCTTTGGGGATTTTTATTAGTAACTCTCTTCATGATTGTATTTTATCGTTTACCTGGTTTAATTTCTGTTTTTGCTTTAGCTATTTATGGAGTGCTTTTATTTGCAATATTCAAAGCTATTAATGTAACGCTTACTCTTCCTGGAATCGCGGGTTTGATCCTCTCGGTCGGCATGGCTATTGATGCCAATGTGCTTATTTTTGAACGCCTTAAAGAAGAATTACGTCTTAAAAAAGCTTATACTGTAGCTATTGAGGAGGCTTTTAGACGCGCTTGGCCCAGTATACGCGACGGGAATCTTACGACGCTTATATCTTGTATTGTCTTATATTGGTTCACTTCTTCGATTATAAAGGGATTTGCTTTAACATTGGGTATTGGTGTCATGATTTCCATGTTCACTGCTTTAACAGTTACTCGCAATATCTTGCTCATCATTTCCATTCCAAAATTATACGAATCTTGGAGTTGGTTGTATCTAAAAAAGTCGCCTAAGAACACACAAGAATAAATTTATGAATATAAATGTATTTAAATACCGCTATATTTGGTACACGCTTTCTTTAATAACAGTTAGCGCTAGTATAATCATGTTTTTTGCCTTTGGTTTAAAACAGGGTATTGATTTTACGGGCGGATCCTTATTGTCTGTTCGTTATCAAGAAGAACAACCTCTTGTTATGGAGGTTGAGCAAACTTTGGCTTCCATGGAATTGGGCGCCATGGTGGTTCAACCGGTTGGCGAAACTGATATGAACTTCCGTATGCGTACTTTAAAAGAAGATGAGCATCAACAAATTTTAGCATTACTTTCCGAATCTTACGGTGAAATTACAGAACTACGTTTTGATTCAATTGGTCCGGTCATTGGTCAAGAATTGCGGTCCAAATCCATGTCCGCTTTGGTTATAGTTTTTTTAGCTATTTTGGTATACATTGCTTGGACGTTTCGCCATGTTTCTGTCCCTATTGCTTCGTGGAAGTATGGCGTGATAGCTATTTTTTCATCTTTTCATGATGTGGTAATTCCGGTTGGCGTTTTTGCTTTTTTAGGAAAATATTACGGAGTGGAAATTGGCACTTCTTTTATCGCAGCCATTCTTACCATCTTAGGATATTCAATTAACGATACTATTGTGGTATTTGACCGCGTGCGCGAAAATCTACATAAAACCAGTGGCACTTTTGCTGAAATTGTTTCAAATTCTTTAAATCAAACAATTGTCAGATCCGTAAATACAACCATTACAACACTTTTAGCTTTGATTGCGGTTTATCTTTTTGGCGGAGGTAGTATTCGTGATTTTGCTTTGGTTTTGATTATAGGCATAGCCACAGGAGCATACTCTTCCATATTTGTCGCTTCACCATTATTGGTGACTTTTTACAAAATCCAGCAAAAACGCAAAGCACGTATTAATTGATTTTTAAACGCGGTTTGTAGTAACAAGAGCAAAATAAATGCTCTTGTTTTTTATTAATTTGCTTTGTTTTTAAGTAAATCAAAAATATGATACAATAAGCAAAGTATGAACGAATACTTTACGTTTGACGTAGCATCATTTCTGGCCATGTTGGGATCCAATCCTTTTATGGTTATGTGGACGTTTTTTATCTACGGCGGATGGGTAATTTTTTTGATTATAGGCATATGGGCATCAACTAAAATTTGGTTGGTCTGGAGGCAGACATTGGCTTCAAAAAAAAAGGAGTTTATTACTTTGGCCATCGATATTCCCAAATTAACAGAAAGAGATTCAGGTCAGTCACTACGCGCTGTTGAAAACATTTTTGCGCATTTGGCTGGCGCTCATGCTCCGGCTTCATGGACAGAAACCTGGATTGATGGCAAATATCAAGATCCCATTTCTTGTGAGATAATTTCTATCGAAGGCAATGTTCAATTCATTATTCATTGCATTCGTCCACTTCGCGATTTGGTCGAGGCGTCTATTTTTGCTCAATATCCAGAAGCCGAAATAATCGAAGTTGAAGATTACACTAACAGTGTGCCAACTTCATATCCGGATTCGGAGTACGACCTATGGGGCACGGAAATGGTTCCAGCTGGAAGCAGACCTTCATTTTATCCTCTTAAAACTTATCCGGCTTTTGAGCATTCCATGTCCGGTGAACTTAAAGATCCTTTATCGGTTTTACTTGAGGGAATGTCTCGTATGGGTTCAGGAGAGCAGGTTTGGATGCAAATCATTTGCCTGCCCATTGATGTAGGGGATTATAATAAAAAAGGAACCAAAGTCATTAAAGAGCTAAAAGGTGAGAAAGTTGTCGCTCCTCCCAGCTTACTTGAAAAAATAATTTTAGCGCCTTTCAATTTGTTTATTATGCTCGCGAATGAACTTATCGGCGGTGGATCAGGCTCATCCGCGTCCGCAAAAGGGGATGATCCGTTTAAGGCAAAGATTTTTAATTTATCTCCCGGTGAGCGCAAGGTGCTGGAGGCTGTCGAAAACAAAGTTTCTAAAATAGGTTATTTGTGCAAAATTAGATTTATGTATATTGCCAAAAAGAATGTATTCAAAAAACCCAAAATAGTTCAGTCGCTTATCGGTTTTGTTAAACAAATGAACACTAATGATATGCTGTCGTTAAAGCCAGAAGCAAAACACGTCGGTGTCAACGGAGCTTTGCTTTTTATGCGAGAAAAGCGAAATAACATTCGTAAAAATCGTCTAATGAGTTATTATAAAGGGCGTTCCGCTTTTAATGGTAATCCGCCATACTATCTTTGCACCGAGGAGCTGGCAACATTGTGGCATTTTCCTCACACCTTTCAGGTTAAAGCTCCTCGTCTCAAGAAACGTGATGTAAAATATGCTGAACCACCAATGAATTTGCCTTTCGGATAGTTATAAAATTAAACATTAAAATAATCTTCATTTCACAAAGTTCTGACGCGAAATAAAATAAGATAAAAATTAAAAATGTAATGTTATGAATAGTGCCAAAGGCTAAAAACTATGCCCGTAAAATATGATCATGATCACGAGAACGAAATAACTTTGTTCGCTGAAACCAATTTTCGTAATGAGCGAAGACGTTTTGGTATCAAAACGGATGACCGTCGTCGTCATCTTTATATTATCGGTAAAACCGGTATGGGTAAAACCGTATTGCAAGAAAATATGGTTATGAGCGATATCATGGCTGGCCATGGCGTTTGCTATGTTGATCCTCATGGCGACACGGCTGAAAAAATTCTAAATTATATTCCTTCCAATCGGATAAATGATGTGGTTTATTTTAATCCAGCAGATTTGGAATATCCCGTGGGCTTCAACATCCTCGAATCTGTCGCCGAAGATCAAAAGCATCTTGTAAGCAACGGGCTTATGGGGGTTTTTAAAAAAATCTGGCCAGATGTGTGGAGTCCGCGCATGGAGTACATTTTGCAAAATTGCGTGATGGCATTATTGGATTATCCGGGCGCAACATTGCTTGGCATTAATCGTTTGTTGGTAGACAATGATTATCGCAAGAGAGTTGTCGCTAAAATCCGTGATCCAATTGTTAAAACTTTTTGGATTGCTGAGTTCGAATCCTGGACAGATAAATATAAGGCAGAAGCATTGCCCGCAATACAAAACAAGGTTGGTCAATTTCTCGCCGCTTCTGTCATTCGTAATATTGTTGCTCAAGTCAAATCCACTGTTGATATTCGTCGAATAATGGATGAGGGTAAAATTTTTATCGTAAATTTATCAAAAGGTCGCATTGGTGAAGATAATATGCGTTTGCTTGGAGGAATGATTATTGCTCGCATGCAAATGGCGGCCATGGAACGTGTTAACATACAAGAGGAGGACCGTCGTGATTTTTATCTTTTTGTTGATGAATTTCAAAATTTTGCCAACGAATCTTTTGCTTCAATTTTATCCGAAGCTCGTAAATATCGTTTAAGTCTTACTGTGGCTCATCAATATATCGAACAGCTTTCCGATGAGGTCAAGGCCGCGATTATTGGTAACGTGGGCACTTTGCTGGCTTTTCGAGTTGGTTCCACTGATGCGGAGTTCCTGGAGCGAGAGTTTGCGCCTCAATTCACTTCCGAAGATTTGGTGAATCTTCCAAAATACAATATATATCTCAAACTCATGGTAGACGGAGTGGCTACTTCTCCTTTTTCGGCCAATACCTTGCCTCCAATGGCCAAATTTACGGGCAATGCTCAAAAAGTTATTCAAGTGTCTCGCGAGCGCTATGCCATGCCTCGAGCTATCATTAATGAAAAGGTTTTGCGTTGGAGTGGAATGGAAACCAGTACCATACGAGAAGTTGCTACGCCTTCACTTACAGCCAATAATTCTGATTTATCCAACATCTCTATTGCGGAGCTGACTAATCATCCCGAAGGAATCAAGTCTGCTGAGGCTGTTTCCATAAATACAACCGCTGATTTTTTAGAAAATGAAGAGGAGATTGATGATTCCGGAGAATATTTACGCATTTCGCCCGAGCGTTTGGAAATTTTACAAAAAATGACTTCCGGCGGGCAACAAAAAAAGAAAGATAAACCCAAATTTTCACATACCTGTTCCAGATGCGGTAAGGTGTGGGAGATGCCTGTGCAACTTGATCCATCTAGGCCAATGTATTGTTCAGATTGCATGCCCATTATTCGTGAAGAGCAGAAAGAAAAAGAGCGCATAAAAAAAATTGGTCCGGATCCCGAATCGCAACAAAATATTGAGCATCCCCCTAAATTGAAAAAGCGCAATAAATTACCAAATAAACCTCGCATAGTTGGTAAAATTGATCTTCCTCCCATTTCTTCATTGCCCCTTCCGGAGGAGGATCCTGATGAGCCTCCATTTCCAACAAGAAGTGGATTATTGCAAGACATTGTTAAAGCCAAAGGCAGGCCTGTTGAAACAAATAAATATCGTATCGAAAAACAATTAAATGACAACAAAACAAAAGTAGAATCAAATTTTAAAAAAATTCAATCCACTCCAGCCGATTCTTCAAAACACAATTTTTATTTACCACCCAAAAAACAAAATCAGATTAAAAATCAAGATTTTGAACCTAAAAATGATAATAAGCCCGAATCATTGATTGTTTTTAAAAACAAATCTTCTAATAACAATCAAAATCCATCTTCATCTTCTTATACGCAAGCACCCAAAGTTGGTGGCCATAATCCATCTCTTAATAAAAATAATCAGCACAGCGATCGTTTTGATGACTCGGATCAACAATTTGATCATTCTTCGGGTCCCACAACTTTAAATCCCGGTTCCCGTATAATATTTGACTAATAATCAATCATTGCCTTTATGCCTGAAACAATATCATACAAAACATTAGATAATGTGTTCATAAAAGGGGATTGGTCTCCTTCGCCCACAACCATTGGTGTTGTAATTTTATTACATATGATGCCGTTGGATCGCAAATCTTGGTCAGCATTTCAACAAGTTTTGCTAAAACATCGCATCGCGTCTTTGGCGATTGATTTCCGAGGTCATGGCGAAAGTACTAAAACCGAGGAGGGCGTTATTCTTGATTATAAAAAATTTACGGATGAGGATCATCATAAATATATGTATGATGTGTCCGGAGCTTTGGATTGGTTGGAGTCAAAAAAATATTCTAAAGATCAAATCATGCTTGTTGGCGCGTCATTCGGCGCAAGTATTGCTCTTTGGATGTTGCAAGAGGAGCCAGGTTTGTCTGGAGCGGTACTTCTCTCACCGGGTAATTATCGTGGTATAGACGCTGTTGAAAAAGCCGAATATACCAAACATCATCAAGCAATATGGGCATCCGGATCCGATTCTGATGATCCAGAATCTTACGAGGTTGCTGAAAAAATCATCGAAGCTTCCGGAGCTTCGCGCAAACAATTTGTGCCTTATAAAAACGCGGGACATGGCATACATCTTTTTATAGCCGATCCTGATTTAATGGAAAATTTGGCAACATGGATTGAAGAATCTTTTAGTCGTCCTATTTAAGTTTGCTTAATCGTTTTTTGCGTGGCATTATATTAATCAATCATGAAATATCTACGGATTTTTAATTATCTTACGGCATTTTTTATTATCTTATTGCCTTCATTTGCTTTAGCAAATGTTGTGCCTGAGCGTATCTCTACCGGTAGCTTTTCTCATAAAGCGACTGATTTTGCCTCAGCTATAGTCATAGATACTGCAACTAATAAGGTGCTTTTCGAATACAATGCCGATAAGTCATGGGTTCCAGCCAGCTTAACCAAGTTGGTAGGCGCTTTGGTTTTTATAGATAGTCAACCAGCTTGGGATGCTATAGTGTCTCTAAAATCTGAGGATGAGGTTGGGGGAGGGCGCTTGCGTGTTGATGAAGGCGCGACCATGTCTATTCAAGATCTAATGTACGCTTCAATTACCGGAAGCGCCAATAATGCAGCAACTGCTTTTGGCAGGTTGTCAGGATTAGGGGCTGATGGCTTTATTACAGCCATGAATAATCGCGTAAAATTGCTTGGTTGCACTGATACGCATTTTGATGACGCTTCAGGCATGGCAGTCACCAGTCGTACAACGGCGCGCGACATGCTAATTATAGCCAAGTCAGCTTTCTCAAAACCAGAAATTCAAAAACCAGCTTCAACTTATAAATATTCTTTCACTATCCGTAATACTGGTGAATTAAAAACCATAACCAATACAAATCAGTTACTTGCCGATCCTAATAACGGTTTATATGTTATTGCGGGCAAAACTGGTTTTTTATACGAATCATTGCACAATCTCGTCTATCAAGTTCGTCCCAGTCAAAGTGATAAACGTGAATTACTAATTGTTGTTTTAGGAGCTCCTTCGCGAGATGATTTATTTGCAGTTTCCGAGCGTTTAGCCAAGTGGAGTTGGAGTTCTTACAGTTGGCAAAATACGCCAATATCACCGTCAATTAGCGAAGCTTTATCAATTCCTGATGGCACACTTATTAAAAAAGCAGATTCTTCTGCTGTTTGGTATGTTTGGAAGGGCAAAAAATATGTATTATTGGATGGTATTTTTTTAGATCATTATTTCCCCAAGACCCCGATTAAAATCGTTTCAACAGAAGCGGTCGAAGCTTTAATAACAGCTCGTCCCTATACTTTTGATGATGGCGAGTTATTAAAATCTTCAACTAGCCCAGTTGTTTATTATGTGGAGCGCGGATTGTTGCGTCCAATCTCATCCGAATCAGCTTTTTTATCCATGGGTTGGAAATGGCAAGACATCGTTATAGCTCCTGAATGGCTATTAAATACTTATTCTCGAGGTTTGGTTATAAATACACAAAATACTGCCTCCGTAAAACTTACTAAAAAATAGAATATATTAATCAAAGATTATTAAGATTCAAGTTTATAAAGAATAATTCAACCAAGTGTTGATCTTTTCTCATTTTTATAGTAAGTTCCGCGCAAGAAATAATAATCTTTAGTATTTCTCATTAAATAATTTTCAGATTTTTGACGTTAGATTTTCATTGTTTTACGTTTTTAATTTTATGTTTATTAAGCAACTTGCCGATTTACTTAAAGAAAGCAATCAACCCAAGTATCGTCTTGAGCAGGCTTTGCGTTCTTATTATCAAGAATATCTTAGTTCGTGGGATGAAATTTCCACTTGGCCAAACGCATTGAGAGAATCATGCAAAGAGTTAAATTGGTCTCCGCTTACATTAGAAAAAGTTATTGAAACCAATAAACCAAAAAGCGCCAAGATGTTGCTTCGCACCAAAGATAAAAATTATATAGAATCAGTTATAATGCGTCACGAAGATGGTCGTAATACGGTTTGTGTTTCTTCTCAAATAGGTTGCGCTATGGGATGTTCTTTTTGCGCGACCGGAAAGATGGGTTATGTTCGCAATCTTTCCGTTGAAGAAATCGTGGATCAAGTAATACATTCAGCACGTTATCTAAAAACCAAAGATGCCAAAGTTACCAACATTGTTTTTATGGGCATGGGCGAACCTTTTCATAATACGGATGCGGTTTTTGAATCCATAGATATTCTTACAGATCCAAATCTTTTTGGTTTGGGCGCGCGCCACATTTCCATTTCCACTTGTGGCATAGTGCCGGGAATATTGCGGATGATCAAAGATGCTCCGCAGATAAATCTAGCTATTTCTTTACACGCTCCAACACAGAAGTTACGTGAAGAAATAATGCCTGTGGCAATCGCCTATAGTCTTAAACAATTAATGAAAGCGTTGGAAGATTATATGCAAGCAACTAATCGCAAAGTGATGTTTGAATATATCATGCTTCGAGATGTGAATGATAGTTTGGAACATGCAAAAAAGCTTGTGGAATTGCTTGAGCCATATAAGCGATTATCGCATGTTAATTTGATAAAATATCATGATACGGGCGTTTATAAAGCATCAGATGAAGTAGAACGTCGCGCATTTCAAGATTATCTTAAACATCATGGCATCTCTGTTACACATCGTATCTCATACGGCGAAGATATAAACGGCGCCTGTGGTCAACTCGCAACTAAAAAAGTTCATCAAGAACAAAATAATAAGTCCGTCAAAAGAAAATAAGATTATTCTTGAAGAATCCTAATCCATGTAATATTTAATTTTATATTTCATGTATAGCTTAAATATTTATGTAGGAATCTGTTAATTTGAAAAGTTAATTTAAATAAAAATCAAGATTAAGACAATATGCAAAAAGTCCTTGTAGCCATGAGTGGAGGCGTCGATTCTTCTGTCGCCGCTGCTTTGTTATTACAACAAGGTTATGATGTTACTGGTGGCTTTATCAAAAATTGGTCAGATACAAAAGATCCCATGAGCGGAGAATGTGCTTGGCGAGCCGAGCGCCGTGATGCGATTCGTGTTGCCGCCACTTTGAATATTTCGCTTTTAACTTTTGATTTCGAAAAACAATATCGCGAAAAAATTGTAAATGAGCTTTATCGCAGTTATGAAATAGGAGAGACACCTAATCCGGATGTGCTCTGTAATCAATACATTAAATTTGGTCTTTTTTACGATAAAGCCATGAAGCTAGGTTTTGATTATATTGCAACCGGGCACTACGCAATTATAAAGAATTCAATTGATTCATTAAACAATAAGCGTGAAATACATAATATGGGGCGATTATTCCGAGGCGTTGATCCCGCTAAAGATCAAAGTTACTTTTTATATCGTATCTCTGGTGATATTTTACGACGCACGCTAATGCCTATTGGCGGTTATAAAAAATCTAAAATCCGAACTCTGGCTAAAAAGTTTAAACTTCCCGTAGCTCTTAAGCCTGATAGTCAAGGCATATGTTTTATAGGCAAAGTAAATTTTTCCAAATTCTTAGCCAATAAATTAAAAAGTAATCCAGGAGAAATAATTACAGCTGAAGGCGAAGTCATTGGTCAACATCAAGGGTTGCATAATTATACAATTGGTCAGCGACAGCGTATTGCTATAGCCGATAAACATCCTTGGTTTGTAGCAGTTAAAGACGTTAAGAAAAATCAACTTATAGTTGTAAATTCTGAAAAACACCCTTTATTGTTTTCCAAAGAGCTTATTATAGATGATTTACATTGGATCGCAGGTCATGCTCCAAAAATACCCCTCAAAGTTCAGATTCAGGCTCGTTACCATCAAGAACCTTTGCCCGCAGAGTTATTAACAGGTAGAGATAAAAAAACTATCCACATAAAATTAAAAAAACCGCTTTGGGCAGTCGCTCTAGGTCAGTCCGCCGTTATTTATCAAGGTCAAGAATGTTTGGGTGGAGGGATCATTCGCCGAACTGACCATTCATGTTAAACTGTTCAACCAGCGTGACACACTCATAACGTAGTAAAAACGCAATATCATAATAAGTTCATCAAGATTAAAGTTTATAAATCAATCAACGAAGGCTTGAATTGTCCTGAGATTGTTTTAGCAAGTTTTTGAATATATCAGATATAAATTTTTATCTAAATTAATTATTTAACTCATTATATTAAATATTATAAGCACAACCGGAAATTATTCTTATATGCAAGAAGAAAGATCTAAAAAATTTCAATGGATTTCAGTAGTATATTTGATATTATTTGTTTTAGCAGTTTTTTCACCATCACTGATTGGATCAGGTTATTTTGGGTTTCAAGAGCATCATATAGAAGAGGGTTTGATTTTCTTATTTGGATTAGCAGGAATTTCTATTTTTATGTTATATGAAAAAATGATGGAGAAAAAAGAAAAAGAGCATTTGGTGGTAATGGATGCCTGTGATCGCGCACGTCGCGAACTAGTTTCATCTTATCAATATATAGGCTCGTTAAATCGACAAATGGAGATGTTAAAGCAATTAACCAATGATACAAGTATTTCCATTTATGAACAGGATCAATTAAGTAAAGATTTGCTGGATTCTTTGGTTCGTAGCGCTTCCAGCGCTTTAGGAGGCGCGCCGAGTTTATTGCGCGTTATCAGACTCGATAAATTACGCACAGAGCACGAAGTATTTCACGATATGTCCAAAAGTAAAAACATACCAACTTTGCGAATTGCTAATAAAGAGTTAAAACAAATCCACGATCAAAATAAACAATATCATTTTTTCACCACAGATAATCAACATTTTGTCGCCGTCCCATCTGATAGGCACTCTGGTGATCATAAGGCATTTTTAATTTCTAAAATCAAAGAAGATCAAGAAAATACTTTTGATCCATCCATTCTCAAAGTTTTTGTTAATCAAGCCGAGCTCATTTATCGTGTTTTACAAAAAAATGGACAAATAGCAACCAATGCTCCGCTCGATTTAATCGATACCGTCACCAAAGAAACGATAGGGGAGGTCAACTAAAAAATTACAAACATACAGTCTATTGGTTTTCGTTAAAAGTAATGTAGATAAACATTGGTATATTTGAAGAAGCGCCTTTTAAAGAATTTTGTTTTGCGCTGGCTAGTGGAGTTTTAATATACGCAGGTGAGATTAATTCTATAAACATTATTAACGTAAAATAAAACTTGTCTTATAAGGTTTTTTATAGTATCTTTTTTTTTAATTATGCAAAAACGTTCAACCGATGAAATTAGGCAACTTTTTCTTAATTTTTTTAAGGATCGTGGGCATGCGATTTTACCCTCGGCATCTTTGATCCCTGAAAATGATCCATCCGTGCTTTTTACCACAGCAGGTATGCAACCCTTGGTGCCATATCTTTTAGGCGAAAAACATCCAATGGGTACTCGCTTGGCCAATGTGCAAAAATGTCTTCGCACTGATGATATCGACGAAGTGGGGGATGCTACACATGGGACTTTTTTCGAAATGTTGGGTAACTGGTCGTTGGGAGATTATTTTAAAGAAGAAGCCATCAATTGGTCGTATGAGTTTTTAACCAAGCCTGAATATTGTGGCATAGAGCCAACTAAATTATTTGTTACCGTTTTTGAAGGCGATTCCAACGCTCCACGCGATGAAGAATCAATAAATATTTGGCAAACTCTATTTACGGTTCATGGCATTCAAGCCGAAGTCGGAGAGGTTGGCAGAGATGAGCCCGCTTTCGGATCAATTGGTCCACGAATTTACGCCTATCCAAAAAAGAAGAATTGGTGGGAACCTGCCGGACAAATTGGTCCCTGTGGTCCGGATACCGAGATTTTTTACGATACCGGCAAACCTCATAATTCGGCTTTTGGCCCCATTTGTCATCCTAATTGTGATTGCGGACGATTTGTAGAAATTTGGAATAATGTATTCATGCAATATAGCAAACAAGATAATGGTTCATATGCCCCATTAGCTCAAAAAAATGTGGATACAGGCATGGGTCTTGAACGCATGGCATCCATAATGCAACAAGTTGATTCCAATTATGAAACCGATTCTTTTGTTAAAATATTTCAAGTTTTTGATGCTGTTTTTGATATAAAATACGGTATTGACTCCATTATCGATCGATCTCTGCGCATTATTATGGATCACATAAGAGCCGTAACTTTCATTATAGGAGATCAAAACGGCGTTGCACCGTCCAATATAGGCCAAGGTTACATTGCCAGACGTTTATTGCGTCGGGCAGTACGCGAAGCTAAACGTATAGGCGTTAATTCTCCAATTTCAGCCACAGTTTGCCAAGAAATTATTAATATTTACGGAAGTATTTATCCTGAGCTTATTCAAAACGCTGAACGGATTATCAGGGAAGTAATTAAAGAAGAAGAGAAATTTGCTTTAACTCTTGAAAAAGGATTAAAAGAGTTTGAGCGTATGGCAAGTAATGTTGACTCATTATCCGGACAACAATGTTTTCTGCTTTATGGCACTTATGGCTTTCCTATTGAGCTCACTGAAGAGCTGATGGCTGAAAGAGGGGGTAAAATTGATCGTATGGGTTTTGATGCCGAATATGCAAGGCATCAAGAGCTTTCGCGAACCGCTTCGGCCGGAGTTTTTAAGGGAGGTTTGCAAGATCAATCCGAAGAAACCACTAAATTACATACTGCTACTCATCTTCTACACCAGGCTTTACGCCAAGTTTTGGGTTCGCATGTAACACAACGAGGTTCTAATATTACAGCTGAACGCTTGCGTTTTGATTTTACGCATCCAGAAAAAATGACGGATGAACAAAAGCAACAAGTTGAGGATATTGTAAATGATATTATTCATAGAAATTTATCTGTTTCCATGAGTGAAATGACTGTCGATGAAGCTAAATCAGCGGGTGCCATAGGTCTTTTTGAAGAAAAATACGGCAATAGAGTGAAGGTTTATAGCGTGGAAGATCCAAAGAATCCTAAAGGATTTTTTTCCAAAGAAATTTGCGGAGGTCCTCATGTGTCCAAAACAGGAGACTTAGGAGGTTTTAAGATTAAAAAAGAAGAGGCTGTTTCCGCTGGTATTCGTCGAATTAAGGCTATTATCGGAACTTCAAATTAAAGTCATTAACTACTTAAATTGGGTTCTCAAGAGAAGTTTGGGCTAGCTCCCAATGGATTTTAGGTTCAATGCACTCTTTCGTTGCACGCGCTCAGATACATATTGCACTCTTCTAACCATAGAAGAACATGCAAAT
>CAZLVV010000028.1:0-16563 GCA_964563385.1 uncultured Gammaproteobacteria bacterium | reverse complement strand
ATTTGCATACTCCCTGCTTATCCAAGGAGTGCCATATGTATCTGAGCTTATGCAGTATTATATGTAAATTTTGTCTATTAATATAAGACAATTATTCTTGAATGGTCCCCGAATTAACCAAATCTTGATAATGTTTGGGGCGTTTTTGCATTAAATATTCTATTACTTTACCACGTATTGGTTCATCGGTAAGACCATGTTTTTTAGCAAATTCGAGTATTTTTTGTGTGGCTTCAAGTTCGTTTTCATCATCAGATATCAATAATTCTATTTCAGCCAATTGATAATCAAAATCACTATCAAAATTAACATCATCCAAATCAATATTAAATCCGTCTTTGCGATATTTGGTTCGAGTCGTTACGCAACTCATAAATGGCACGAATTGATTGATTGATAAGCATTTTTCAAAATTTTCAATTTGAGGCATGTTGAGAAAATCGCGGATTTCTTTTTCATTTTTAAGTTCTTTATATTTTTGTATTGCACGTTTATCGTAATTTTTTATGCCGATTTTTAATTCGTATCTACCATTACGGCAACGTAACCAACAGTCTTGTTTAGTTAGATCGTGTGTATGTTTATCATAATATGTATCAATTATTGTTACTTCTGATATGAATTCAGCGCCATCTAATAAGCGTTTTTTTTGTTCAATTGTGAGTTGAAATTTTTTTTCAATTTCCAGCATAAATTATTTGATTCAATTTATTCAATTAAATGTCGAATAAAATGGCGCGTGTACTGGTTGTGCCGATATCCAAAGAAAGGATATATTTCATATTGTTTATACTATAATAGCTTGTTTGATAATCAACAAGGTTTTTTTATTCTGTATGTTTGATTATTATGCTATGCTATGGTTTATGAATTGTATAACTACATTTTTTAACAATCTCCACAATTTGCAAGATTTAATAATTTGGGGTGGATATACGGTTTTGGCAATTATAGTTTTTGCTGAATCGGGTTTATTATTTGGATTTTTTTTACCCGGTGATTCTTTATTGATTACGGCTGGTTTATTGGTTACACAAGGATATCTGAATATTTGGGAATTGTTTTTTTTATTGATTTTTATGGCTGTATTCGGCGACGCGATTGGTTATCATTTTGGAAAATATATGGGTCCAAAAATTTTTAAAAAAGAGAAATCAATTTTTTTTGCTAAAGATCATTTGTTGAAAGCGAAATTTTTTTACGATAAACATGGTGGTAAAACTATTATCATAGCAAGATTTATGCCCATTGTTAGAACTTTTGCGCCGATAGTCGCAGGAGCTGGAAATATGTCATATAAAAAGTTTTTTTTATATAATATTTTTGGTGGAATATTTTGGGTTGGGTCCATGTTAGGAATAGGATATTTTTTAGGAAAAACTATTCCAAATATCAATAAATATTTGCATATAACTATAGCAATTGTTGTTTTTTTATCAATATTACCTGGTATTTACACTTGGCTTAAAGAAAAAAGAAAGCATAATACAAAAAGAGCTAGAACCTAGGAATCACTTGCAGTATTTGGCAGATTTGCTAAGGTGTCTGTAGCACATTCCAATATGAACCAAGGAGAGTGATGAAAAATGGAGGCATACCTTGAAAATGCATTAACTTTGTTTTTTAGACAGGGAGCGCTTCAATTGCGAGAACCGAGGTTCCGTAAGATGCCTTTTCGTGTTAAATATGACGTATTAGATACATTGCCAGTTTTACGAAATCAAATTTTTGAATTATTGGATGCGAATATTGACCATCGTGATTATGATGTAATCGCAACGCCTCCTTATGGATGCAAGTATTGGCCGGCTATTTATGCAGATAGACATGATTTGCCATTTGTGATGCCTGTAGAAGTTTCATTTTCTAATCAAACACCTTTGGGTTTGTACGGCGAACAACCAATTGGAAGCAAGGTATTGATGCTCAATACTATAAATTTACCTTATGCTATTGATAGCATGGAGACTCATCCTTGCATTAGAATGTTTGATATATTGAATGCGATGCATTATAAGACGGTTGAAATTATCACATTGTTTAATACGGATCGTTTGCATGTTTTTAATTACTTTTTTTCGGTTAATAGATCGCAACACGTTGTACTAAAAAATATTTATCAAATGCAAGATATTTTAAAGTCCGTGGTTTCAGCGCCATTATTGTACGGAGTTGATATGGATTTGGCTCAAAGAGCGATGAAGCATTATGAAACAAATGAAATTCGATAGTTTAATAAATAACCTTAATATAAATAGCGCCGTATAAACGGCTATTTTTATTGTATAATAGCTAAATACAAGCTATACTAATGTCATGAATATTGAATCATTTTCGTTATTATTATGTCGTTAAATAAATTAACTCCGGACGAAGAACGCGATTTGTTTTTACGCTTTAAAAAAGATCCCGAAGTCATTACGGAGATTTATGAAAAGCATGCAAAATTGATATATTCGTTTCTTTTGAAACGATGTGGAAATAAAGAAATCGCAGAAGATATTACGGCCCAATGCTTTGTTAAGCTTTTAGAAAATCAAGCAACTTTGGAATGGAAAGGCGTTCCTATTGGGGCATGGTTGTATAGAGTAGCAATTAACGCTTTAGCAGATCATTGGCGTAGTGCTAAATTTCGTAAAGAGCAAGCAATCTTGGACGATGAAGATGCTTGGGATCCTCCGTCTGAAGATGATCCATCTTGGAATGCGGAAATAACTCTTGAACGTGAAAAATTAATGAAAGCCATGGAGCTTTTAATGGAACGAGATCAATTAATTTTAACGTTGCGTTTCTATGGGGGTTATAAAACGGAAGATGTTGCCAGGGAGTTAGGTATTTCCAATAATCATGCCGCGGTGCTTATTTACCGCGCGCTTGGCAGAATGCGTAAAATTTTATTAGATTCCAAAGTATAATATGAATAATACAGAGCAAAATCGAGCAAACAGACTCGAACAAGAATTATCAGAAAAACAAGCGGTTTCAAAAGATAATCGGCCCTATTTTAGGATGGCCAAGGCATTGGAATTGGACGCTAAGGATTTGACGCAAATGGATGATGATGTCATGAATGAGCAAAAAATGCATTTATTACAAATAGCTAAGAATATTAAAGAAAATAATATGCAAAAATCATCTAAAAAAGACGAGGTGGTTTCTACGGAAACCAGAAAAAATAATAAATATTTTTCATTAAAAAGGCCTTGGTATTTTTGGGTCGGGACTTTTGCAGTTATGGCCGTTATTTTATTGGCCGTAATTGTTAATCAAAATGGAAAACTTTCTTTGACTTCATTTAATCGAGATTCATCTTTTATGGGTAAAGCGACTTTATCCGTGGTGATTCCGGCAGTTCATGCGGGAGATGCTTTTACGGTTTTGGCCGATAAAGGCAAGAATGAATCTGCGCAAACGGATACTGCTTTTAAAGTTTTTAGCAAAGTTGATGTTGATGAACAAACTTTGAAACAGAGTTTAAGAATAGTACAGGTTAATAAAGAAGCAGATGGTATGTATATTGATTTTAATTTGAAAAAAGCTGAAGACGGAGTGTATTTATTAACACCTGTGAAAGAATTGGATCCGGGCGAGGTGTATAAAATAACTATTGATGCTGAAATTAAAGAGGAAAATGAAATTAAACCCAGAGAGTTTTCTTGGGCAATACAAACGCAAGATACTTTTAGAATTTTAAATTCAACTCCAGGTAATCAAACGGGCTATGTGCCGGTTGATACAAGCATTGAAGTAACAATGTCTAAGGTTGGATGGGCAAAACCGGATCAATATTTTGAAATAACTCCTAAAGTTTTGGGACGTTTTGAAGAGCATGGTCGTATTTTGGCCTTTATTCCTGAAAAGCCATTAGCTTATGAAACGGTTTATACTGTGAAATACAAAGCCGGTTGGGGAATTCCTGAAGGAAAAGTGTTAGAAAAAGATGTAATTTTACAATTTGAAACCGAAGCAAAACCAAAGAAAGAATTGTCTGGATATTTTGATGTATGGAATTTTGTATACGAGGCTGCTTTAAAAAATGAAGCGATTATTCCGGTTTCGGCTTCTGATGATTTAAAGAATACCACGGTGTCAATCATCGGTTATGCGATTTCTTTGGATGATGCTAAACAAGTAATTTCTGAAATACAATCTGTTCCATACTGGGCGTATTTATCTGCTCAAAATAAAAAAATAGATGTATTTAAAAACATGACAAATCATCAGGCGTTTTCTTTGGAGACGTTACTGGAAAGCGATGAAGATTCTTGGGAAAAGTTGATTAGATTGCCGGCTGATGTGCCGAGAGGTTGGTATGTAATTAAAATGACCGCAATAACTGGTCAAGAAGCTTGGATATTATTACAAAAATCAGATGTTGCTGCGTATTCAATGATTGATAAGAATAATGTTTTGGTTTGGCTTGTAAATCACGATACATCAAAACCATTGGTTAATATGGAAGTATCTATAGACGGAGTTAAAACAAAGACTGATGCCATGGGTATTGCTAAATTGCCGACTCCCACAACTTGGAAAGAATTTGAAACTAAAGATATTTGGCAGGGCATGAATGCTCCGTCTTCTTTAGTTATGATTGGTGATGCGGATAATGGATTAATCTTACAATTGCAATATCCTGTTTGGGGTTGGTATTTTGGAGATGAAGATTTGAAAGCGCATGCTGACAATTGGTCTTATCTGTATCTAGATAGGCCTTTGTATAATCTTAAAGATGAGGTGCGCTTTTTTGGCTTTATACAAAATAGAGAAAATCATCAAGGCGCGGGAAATATTAGCGTGGAAATCAGATCCAATGATATGGATTTTGGCACTTATACTACAAAGGTTTTGGCAAAGGTTGATTTAAAAACTGATGATCGGGGGTTTTTTGATGGAAAATTAGCTTGGTCTTCAGACATGTCTCCTGGATATTATACGATTGCAGTATTGAAAGATGGAAAAGACGCATATCGAAGATTTGTAGAAATAAGAGATATTGTTAAACCAGCTTATTCGATAAGTGTAATACCTAATAAACAAGCGGTTTATGCCGGAGAAACAATTTCTGGAATAGTTAAAGCAACGTTTTATGATGGTACTCCTTATGCCAAACTTAAATTGAAAATGGAAGGTTTTTTGAATGAGTCTCAATTATTAATGAAGGAAACAGATGATGCGGGTATGGCGTTTTTTGAATATAAAACAACCATGCCCAATTGCACTGTTGAAGATGAAAATGTTTATTGTGATGATTCGACATTGTTTACTATTACCGCTACGCCAGAGCAAGGCGAGGAAGCTGAAATATATGGAAATGCCAGTGTTAAGGTTTGGCGCGGGATGAATAGTTTGCAGAGTGAAAATGTGAAAGTTGCGAATAATAATACTGAAATCAAATTAAAAATTGTTGAAATCGATTCTGCAAAAATAAATACTGATATGGATTCTGTTTTTGGCAGTGGAGTGGCGGGAGCTGAAATAGAAAGCGAAGTATTAGCAATTTATTGGGATAAAATTGAGGTTGGCAACAGATATGATGTAAAAGAAAAGAAGATTTATCCGATATATAACTATAATAAAAGATTAGAATCGATGGGTACTTATAATCTTAAAACTAATTCAGCAGGTGAAGCAATTTTAAAATTCCCTTTGCGAGATAAAGTAGATTATGTTGTTATTTCAAAATATATCGAAGCAAATGGAATTCAGCATACAATTAGTACTTATGTATATGGAAGGGCGGGATATTATTCGAATTATTATGATGATTCTGATTCGTTATCGTTGGAATCGTTGGGAGCTGATAAAAATGATTATAATTATAAAATTGGAGAAAAAGTTGAAATCGGTTTTGTAAAAAATCAAGAATTAATAAAAGAAGATGGTTCGGTGTTTTTATTTGTCAAAACACAAAACGGAATAGTAAGTCATTCGGCTGGTTTTCAACCAACATATTCTTTCATCTTTGATGAAGATGATGCTCCGAATGTTGTTTTGTATGGAATAGCTTATTCGCAAGGTAGTTTTGTCCAAACTAGATATGATGCATATTTTGATTCGGAAGAGAAGGGTTTAAAAGTAGAATTATCGACTGATAAAAATAGTTACGCTCCTGCTTCACAAATTGTTACTAGAGCTAAAGTAACAGATAAAAATGGAAATGCGGTAAAAGGAGTAAAGGTGGCTATATCCATTGTTGATGAAGCGTTATTAGCAACTGCTGAGATTGATATGGAGCCTTATATTTTGAGAGGTTTATACAAAGATGTTTCTGATGGAATATTGACTTCGAATTGGAGCAATCAAATGAAAAGTTTTGGACATGCTGGAGCGGAAATGGGTGGAAGTGCAGGTTTTGGACAAGTTAGAAAAGATTTTAAGGATACGGCTGGATTCTTAATTTTGGAAACCGATACTAAAGGAATGGCAGAAGGATTTTTTACGGCTCCAGATAATATTACTTCTTGGAGATTTACGGCGGTTGCGATTTCGGCAAATAGGCAAGCAGGTGAAAATCAAATTAGCGTGCCGGTAACGAAACCTTTATTCGTTGATGCGGTTGTACCTAGATATTTGGCTATCGATGATAAACCAGTAATTAAAGTTAGAGCTCATGGAGCTGGCTTGCCTTCGCAAGGAGAAATTGAATATATGGTTGATATTCCCACATTGGGTATTAATGAACAGATGATTAAAGGTCAATTAGAAGAACCAGTATATTTGGCGATTGATAATTTACAACCAGGGAAGCATAAGGCGATAATAGGTATTAAAGCAAATGGAAAAATGGATGCCATAGAAAAAACTATTGAAGTGGCGCAATTTAGAACAACTAAAGAGGTAAAAGAAATTGTTGAGTTGGCTCCGGGAGTATCATTGCCGGATCCAGGAGTTTCTACACGGATACAACTTATATTTGAAAGTAAGGCAAAAGCGCAAAAACGTAATGAAGTTTGGAATTTGGCACATCCTTGGTCTGCGAGATTGGAATCGGTTTTAGCGGGGATTATGATGAAAGATTTGTACGAAAAATATTATGGAGAAGAAATTGAAGAAGAATATTCTCCGTTACTACGCTATCAACAAGTTGATGGAGGGATCTCGATATTGCCTTATGCGTCTTCAGATGTGGAGCTTACGGCCAAAGTAGCGGCCACTTATCCCCAGGCTTTTGATACGGTAAAAATGGCAAATTATTTTTGGGATATTGCTGATAATAAAGAATCTGCTAGAGAGGAAACTATTTATGCTTTGTCAGGCTTGGCTTCTTTAGGACAACCTGTTTTGGATAGGCTAAAAATTGTGCAAAGCCAAATGGATTTATCTTGGCGTGAAAAAGTCGCTTTAATGCGTGGATTGGAAGCTTCGGGAAACAGAGAAGTTGCAAAAGCAATATTGGATGAATTATTGAAGAATACGATATCAAATGATGATCAGATGTTTGTATCGGTAAGTAAAGATTTGACTGAAACAGTGGAAGCCACTTTGGAAATAGCTACAATTGCTGAGGTTTTAGCTTATCCTAATGCGGTGAATTTGATGAATTACGTGGATGCGATGTGGAGTCATGAAGTTGTAAGCGATTTGGATAAAGCTTGGTATTTGTCTAGAGTTGTTCCCGCATTAGCTAATGTTGATGTTAAAATTTCCTATATGATTGGAAGTCAAAATTCAGAAATCGATCTTAGCAAATGGCCTATGTATTCTTTGGATTTGACTGCTGAAGAATTTAGAAATTTTGTTGTAACAAGCGTTAACGGACCGGTTGCGGTAAGTTTTACTAAGCGCGTTTCTGGAGATATTTCTGAATCTAGTCCACTTATTAATGTTACAAGGAATTACTTTACTGATAAGGGTTCTTTGCAAAATTTGCACGAAGGAGATATTGTAAATATTGAAATAAATATTGCATGGGATGATAGAGCTGAAGATGGTTGTTATATTGTTCATGACAGATTGCCTGCGACATTAAGACCATTATTGAATGTAAATTATTCTAGAAGGTTATTGGAAGCTGATTGGTATCCGTATGAAGTAACGCCAGCCGAAGCTTCATTTGTTGTTTGTAAATCTAATAAAAATCGAACAATAAAATATAAGGCTAGGGTGATATCAATGGGAATTTATAATACAGGTGGAGTTTTGGTACAAAGTATGATGACTCCAAATTTGGCCTCAGTATCAGATCCTCAAATAATCGAAGTTAAATAAGAAAAGGCGGGCTTTGACCCGCCTTTTTATGCCAATATGATAAATGCGCAAAAAATATTTATTTTTCTGGCGATGATTGTGGTTTTTTTTAGTGGCGGATGTAATAATAATGTTTATAGAACTGATGCGATTTTAAATAAATATGATTCGGATTTAAAAAAGGAAATATTGCAAGCAAATATTATTGAACCTTCGGACTCGCTTAAAACGAAAATTGATGTTATTGAGCCGGTATTTGTTGATAATACGCAATTTGCTTATACGGCGACGGTTGTGGCTAAAGAAATTCAAAATTATCCGATTGCAGGAATAGTTAATCATCATTCTTTGGCAATGGATTTACAATCACGTTTTTTTAAATCATTAAAATTATCAAGATCGAATATTAAAACATTTATTATTATTTCACCGGATCATTTTTTAATGGGTGGCGATGTTTCAACACATGCATTTCCATATATAACTCAAGCGGGTACTGTTATTTCTCAAGCTTTGCCTTTGGAAGGTATTTATGAAGCGCGCAATGTAAGAACATTTGCTAAAGAACATGGAGTTGGCGCTTTAGCGCCATTTATCGCTAGAGAGTTTCCCGAAGCGCAAATTATTCCGTTGTTTATAAGACCGGAAGTGGGAAGCGAAATGCTGAAAAAGACAGCGTTTACAATCAAACAACTGATGAATGAAGATGTATTTATTGTAATTTCTGCGGATATGAGTCATTATCTTGAAGATAAACAAGCAAGAAAAAATGATAATATTACCATGAATTGGATCAAGAACAATGAATGGGAAAAATTGAGTTCGGCGAATGATGATTATACGGATTCTGGACAAAGCTTTAAGCTTTTACATTATTTATTTATGGAAATGAATTTAGAACCAAAATTCAATTTGTTGGATTACGCGATTTCGACCGATTATGGCGCGGATAAAAAAGAAACCACGAGTTATATAAATGGATATTACATAATAAATAAGTAAAACCGGTTTTTTTAGCCGGTTTTTTAAAGAGAATGAGCTAGTTTTATTGAGCTTGTTTTTGTTGTTTACGTTTTTGAGGAAGTAGGCGATATTGCACAGTGGTGTCAGTGCGTAAATATTCCGTAAATTGATATCCACAAAATAATGAAATAATGTGCATGAAAGATTGAGCTTGATAAAAGTGTAGCCAAGGAATATCGGTTTGCTCCTCTTGGTTTTCAAGCGCAATCATGAAAAATATGTTTTCATTATGAAGAAAACATATTTTACGATTTTTTATATCAAAGAGGATACAATCTCCACATCTTAATTTCGGAATTTGCTCACAGACTTTTTGGAGGTGCATTTTTCTCCTTTGTGCGAAAAGGTGACTAAATAATTTCATCATTTTTGCTTTTGCCTGTAAAGTGAATATTTATTTTATGGGTACAGGTTTTTCTGCGAGTCGGGTAAGAGCTTCATTGAGATCGGTTTTAACCAGATCTTTATCTAATTCTCGGATTATCAATATTTTTATATCATCAGACAGCTCGTTTTTTATTCGATGAATTAATTCTTGAGGCATGATAATTTGAATATTATTTACACTATGGTCATTTGCAATGTTTGTGATTTTTTGGGCAAGGATTTTGACATATTGTCTGCGATCTTCTTCTTCATTATTGGTGATATCGTTTAGAGTTCGACGATCGTTGTTGGCAATGGTTGAATTTTCTGAATATTGCTGAGTTGTTTTAGTGGCTTCGATAATATCAATTTGATTGATATTGATTTCATGAGCGATGTAAAAATTGGTTTTACCAAAGTTACCTATTAATATCAACGAAGGATTTGTAAAGATTTGTAAATGTTTGGGGAGTTGCATATGATAATATTGATTAAATGTCGTAACTCATGAGTTCATTGCAATGTAAAATTAAAAATTGATTATGATGCGATGTTTGAATTTGTTGATTAATTAAATTTAAGATCGTGTAGATATTTTTCAAATGGTTTATGGTAATTATTGGAAAGATTAATGCTTTTATGAATTGCTTTTAGAAGAGGGGTATTTATTTTTAATCTTTTAGCAAGTTTTAAGCCTTGTTTTGAAGCGTCTATACCCTCGACTATACTAAAACCTAGCTTTTTTGGATTGTTGGTTTTGGCTTTAACCAATTTTTGGCCATAAGAGCGATTGTGGCCTTTTGGTGCCAATCCTGTTACTAGCAAATCGCCGAGGCCAGCCAAAGAGGGCGCGGTTTTTGGATCGGCGCCAGCGCGTAACATGATTTCACTCATTTCTTGGATAGCCATGGTAATTACCAAGGCTTTGGTATTGGTTGAATATTTGAGGCCATCGCAAAATCCTATGGCTATAGCGTAAGGATTTTTCAACGAAGCACCAAGACTAACTCCTAGTAAATCATAACTTGTTGCGGTTTTGACTTGATTGTAATTTAATAATGATGCAATAGTTCGGTGTGCGGATGAATCTTCAGATGCTACCATGAAAGCTGTTGGTTGATTTTTAGCTAATTCGCTGGCAATAGCTGGACCGCCCAACATGCAGACTTTATGACTTAAATTTTTAGGAAGCATCTTTTGAATCATTACAGCAATTGGATTTAAGGTATCTGGATCCAATCCTTTGGTGACGCAAGCAATAATAGTATGATTTTTAATATAATTTTTTACTTCTTGTAAAACAATTTTAACAGCATGTGAAGGCAAAGCGGATATTATTATATCGGCTTTATTTAAACAGACGGGCAATTCGGATACTGCTGTAACTGTTTGTGGTAATTTGATTTTAGGCAAATATTTTTTATTGCGATGTTTACGGTTTATTTGTTTTAAAACATCAGGTTCGATACAAAATATTGTTACTGGGTGGCCTTGTCTACCGATATGATATGCCAAACTCGTGCCCATGTTACCAGCTCCTAATATTGTTACGTTTATTTTTTTCATAATTGTTTCTATCTTACAATTTTTTTGACTCATGGTCTAATTTTTTCTTGACCAAACAGAAATTTGATTTTCTTGATAATCCATTTGCCAATCATCAGAAAATAATCGTGAATAACTTTCTTTATCGGCGATAACATGTGTTATTTTATTCTCTGTTAAGAAATCATTGAATAAAGTAAAGTTATCGGTTTTGCGCCAAGTTTGATATTTATGAAAACGATTTATGAAATCTGGAGTTTCATGATTATGACCTATCCAAATATATCTTTCGGTAAATGATGGAGTCCATAAGCAATTATATAAGTCAGTGCAGATAATCAAGCTATTTTTTGGAGTTTTATTTAATTTTTTCCAAGCATTTTTTATTGCGTTATTGGCGTAAAAATATTTATTCCAAGCAGGATCTGATGCTAGGGCAAATTGAGATTGACTTATGTGTATAAAAGGGAAAAATAAAAGCAAGATTAACGAAGTTTTTAAAATTAAGTCCATTTTTGGTTTTAATCTATGATAAATAGTAAGCCAGAAAGGTAGAGTTAATAAAATAAGAGCCGGTAATAATGCTTGCGTAAATTTTCTATTCCAAGGCAGAGGTGAAATGATACAAATAATCGCGGATGCTAACCATGAATAAATCCAAGAAGGATGTTGAATATGACGTGTTGAACTTTTATTCCAAAGTATCCAAATATAGGCAAAAATGAATGGGAGTA
Organism: uncultured Gammaproteobacteria bacterium; assembly: GCA_964563385.1. Classification (GTDB taxonomy): domain Bacteria; phylum Patescibacteriota; class Patescibacteriia; order 2-12-FULL-60-25; family 2-12-FULL-60-25; genus MWCR01. The sequence goes on along the minus strand of CAZLVV010000028.1, from coordinate 4,705 downwards.
GCATAATTAAATACATCCAAATTGGATCCAGCGGAAGATTATTTACGACAAGATGATGATTTCTGAATTTGGAATCTGTAAAAATAAGATAGAATTCATATATGGCACTGGGGAGCAAAGAGGCGTTTAACAAGAAAAATTTTTTTAATTCTCTAAATTTTGTTGATGCGAGAGCAAATAGACTTATAAGACCATAAATTGGTATGTAATAAGGATGAAAACCGACATGAAAAGCAATAATGAACCAACGGTATTTTTTAATAGGCTCGTTATTTATGATAGTTTGCCATATCCAGCGAGTTCCAAGTAAGAGTAGGGCAAATGAAAGGATCATGTGCGCGCCACCAAGCAACATCGGAGCGACAGCGAATTCATTAGATAAGTCTGAAGGTACAAGAGAGTCGACTTGCCATAAATTAAACACACTCATAAAAACCGAATACATCCAACCGGTGCTTATTCCGGATATCATAAGCCAGGATGCGATGCGCGCATCTTGCTCGGTTTTGGTAACGCTTTTTGCTGATGAAAAAATTGCAAATCCTAGTATGATTGTTGTAATGATACGTAACAGTTCGTGATTCTGAATTGGAGAAAGGCCGAGTTTGCCAAATTGTCCGCCCAAAGACCAGAATAAATCAAAACGTGAAATGTGCGTAGGATCCGCATAAAAATTTTTCACTAGCAGAGAAGATTTAGCTTGGTTTAAATAATTTAGATAAACCCCGGTGTCGCTAGAATTTGTGATAGTGGCGCCTAACCAGAAATGATCTTTAGGAGTCATGATTATGATTCCTAATATTAATGAATATTGAAAAAACAACATTGCGAATATCAGAATAAAAACAAAGCGCCACTTTTTAAAGGCGACACTCAATGAAGAAAAAAAATGGTGGATGATCATTATTTAGTTAGAGGTACAACTATGTTGTAAGGTATTTTTGCTCCATCCAAAGTTTGAATTCCACTTCCGATCAATGCTGGGGTTAAATATTGAAAATTATAAGAACTTTCTCCGTTTAGAGGATAGAAACCAAAAAATACTTTATCGATATCCATGGTTCCTTCAATTTTTCCACCTAATCCTCCGTTTAATAAGCTTTCACGCATTTCTTCGACAGTTATGGCTGGATAATCAGAACGCGCAGGATTGGTTGTGAGAGTAATCCAACCATATTCTATTTTGAGGGTTTTGGCATTCATTATTAGAAAACCTCCGATTTGCGCTTTGCCATCCGCTGATAAAATATTGCGATCATCGATTATAAGATTGTAAGTTATCGGTATACGCGAAGGAAATTGTTTGGCCACGCAATTTTCGGTATTTGAGCTTAAGGGTTTGAATATCATCATGTTTTGCGGTTTTGTGATTTGTTGGAAAAAGGTTATGTCCGCACTGGAAATGCAAGCTTCGTTTTTGTCGATTTTGTTTTTCCATTCACGCCATGAGGCTTCGATGGTTGGATTATTGAAGGAAAGAGGGTTGATGCCGTGATCATGCATAAACATATAGAATGCGTCGAAAATTTGTTGATCAGAAGGCCAATCGCTTATAAGTGTATCGTTTGGAGAATTTAATACATTGGCATAGGAGAGGCGACGGAATTCGGAAACATATTCCCAAACTTCACCAGCGGAATTTGTCCAAGCAAAAGAGTAGTCTAAATTTTGAACTTTTTCTCCGATTAAACCTACAGGCATACCTATGGCTGAAGTTAGATTTTGAAATTGAATGAAATCTAAGCCCGTTGGGGGCAAGCGTAAAACCGTTACATAGGGTTGTAATGTGGGAAGATCTGTGTTTAGGCGAATGATGGAATTTGAAGGTTTAATTTTTGGAGGAGAGGGCATTGTACCAAAGCCTTGTCGTTGAGCAACGTTGATTTTTTTAGCCAGAGTATCTATGGGTTCTGCTATGTTAACGCTGGTAATTGGTTCAAAACAACCAGATGCCATAAAAATAAAAGCGAACAGGATTATGATAAAATATTTGCGCATAATTAAGGGCATTATAGCATATTTTTGATTAGATTTTATGATGGTATTGACTAATATATTAAATGTGGGTTATATTCCTAGCTATTAACTAGGTTATTATGAATAGTTTATTTAAGGTATCGGCAAAAAATCATGCAGGCATGTTATTGATGTCGATTTTAGCTGAACGATATGAAATCTTAAAAAATAAATCCGTTGCTTATGTTGAGAGTTATGTATCTCTTAAGGATGTGGCAAAACAAATGGATTTATCGCAAAAATTTTTGGAAGAAATTGCTTCAATTTTGAAAAATGTTGAATTAATTGAGGGTAGAAGGGGTCCGGGTGGGGGATATAGATTGGCGCGTGATCCTCGTTTTATTTCTGCATACGAAATAATTACGGCTTTAGAGGGGCCAATTACGGGATTGAGTTGTGAAAGCAATTTTTGTCCGGTTGCTGATAAATGCGTTTCTAAATCCTTATGGAAATTTTTGCATAAGGATTTGATTAAATCTCTCCGTAATACAACGCTTAATCAAATTATTAAATTATGAAACGGCAAATTAATCAAAAAACTAAATCTATGATTCATGGTCAGAAGGCATTACGAGGCGTGGCGCGTGATACGCGACGCACTTCAATTTATATGGATTATGCGGCAACGACACCGGTGGATCAAAAAGTTATTGAAACAATGATGCCGTTTTTTAATACTCATTATGGCAATCCATCATCTTTACATGCTCCTGGGCAAATAGCTTCTGGCGTTTTGATGCAAGCACGCGAGTCGATTGCAACGCATTTGAATGCTCATGCGGATGAAATGATTTTTTGTTCTGGTGGAACAGAATCTGATAATTTGGCAATAATTGGAGTCATTAATTCGTCAAAGGCTGAATTATATAAAAAATTTGGCAAGAATATTTTGCCTCATGTAATTACCTCTGCTATAGAACATCCGGCGGTTTTAGAACCATTATTAAAACTTAAATATCAGGGTTTAATAAAATTGACACAAATAAAACCATCATCAAATGGAATAGTTTCTGTTAAAGATATTCAGGATGCTATTACGAATCAGACGGTGTTGATTACTATAATGTATGCCAATAATGAAATTGGCACAATTCAGCCAATAGCGGAAATTGGTAAAGCAATTTTAAAATATCGTAAACAAAACAATACTGTTTATCCATATTTTCATACCGACGCCTGTCAAGCTGCGGAATATTTGGATTTGAACGTTGAAAAATTACATGTTGATTTATTGACTTTAAATGGAGGTAAAATATATGGACCCAAAGGAATTGGTTTGTTATTTGTACGTAGAGGAATAAAAATTGAACCGCAGATTTTAGGCGGAGGACAGGAGCGCAGATTAAGATCAGGAACCGAGAATGTACCCGGCATTATTGGATTGGCTAAGGCTTTGGATTTGTCTCAAAATAGAAGAGAAAGAGAATCGAAGCGTTTGATAAAATTGCGGGATAAGTTAATAGAAGGATTATTAAAGATTGAAAAATCAAGATTGAATGGCGATCGAAATGCGAGATTACCGAATAATGTTAATATTTCTTTTATGGACATAGAGGGAGAAGCGGCGATGTTGTATTTGGACGCTAAAGGAATATATTGTTCAACGGGTTCGGCTTGCGCTTCAACTTCATTGGATCCATCGCATGTGATTTTAGCGCTAGGCATGAGTTATGAAGCGGCGCATGGATCTCTTAGGTTTACTTTAGGTCGATCAACTACAATGAGTGATGTTAATTATGTAATTAAGATAATGCCAGAAATTGTGCAACGTTTGCGGAAGATTAGTCCGATATCGTTGGATATGACACGATTTTAATACTAAATAATAAATAACAAAGAAAAAGATTGAAGAGTAAATAATTATTTTTTATGAAAGATGATAATAAGCAAAAGCGGGTTGTTGATATCAAGCCCGCAAAAAATGGAGGTTCGAGTTTTTATTCGGATATCGTAAAGGAACATTTTTTTCATCCCAAGAATTTTATGGAAGATGAAAGTGGATATGTCGCCGATGGACAAGGAATGGTGGGTTCGCCGGCTTGTGGCGATGTAATGAGGGTTTGGATTAAAGTGGATCCGCAAACCAAGCGAATTAAAGATTTAAAATGGAAAACTTTTGGTTGCGCTTCGGCAATAGCTGCAACATCCATGATGAGTGTTATGGTTACCGAAAAAGGAGGAATGACGCTTGAAGGAGCGCGAGCATTGCGTCCGCAGGATATTACAGAAAGGTTGCATGGATTGCCAATACGCAAGATACATTGTTCGGTTTTAGGGGATAAAGCTTTAAGATCTGCGATAAATGATTATTATCGTAGAAACGGAGAAACTGAAAAAATTGAAATTGAATCTGGTAGAATTATCGATAAAGTTTTGAAGATTACAGATCATGATATTGAAGAAGCTGTATTGGATGGAGCTGTCTCTTTGGAGGATGTGCAACGTAAAACTAAAGTTGGAACCGGAGATTCTTCGTGTATACCAGAAGTGGAGCAATTGATTAGGTTTTATCGGGAAAAATATTTTGGCGCAGAATAATAAAGGCTATCATATGCATAAGCTCAGATACATATGGCACTCCTTGGATAAGCAGGGAGTATGCAAATCAAACGTCTCGGATATCAAGTAAGGGGCTTTTGGAAACTTAACGACTATGCCATACGCTATACCCGTATGGTCACAAATGAAG
>CAZLVV010000027.1:6790-17025 GCA_964563385.1 uncultured Gammaproteobacteria bacterium | reverse complement strand
GAACCTGGCGCCACACTGCCCGCAAATTTAACCGAAACTTGAACCCCCAAAAGCATGAACGCCACCATTATAATAAAAGTTGCAAAAGTATCAGGCTCTCCAAATTCAGTACCCCATACAGATTCACTGCCTTTTTGATAATTTCCTATTTCAGAACTTGCCCCTTTAGGATCATACAATCCGCCCGCGCCTATAAAATCAGTATGTCTTTGAGCCATGGCCAAAGAAAGCCACAGAAAAAAAGCCATGGTTGGCCCGCCAATAAGAGCGTTACTCATTCTATTCCACCATTCATCCGAAAACGAGCTTAATGCTTTTTTTAAACTGCTCGGTAAAGACCAAGCAAAAAATGCAATCGGAGAAGTAATCAATAAAAACCATAACATGATAATGCGAGCCAAAAAGAAAACTATCATTATCAAAATTAAAGTTATGGAAATTGAAATTATCCAAATCGCAAAAACAGCCGAAACAACTATATTTAAAAGACTCCAAGCGCTAGTTTCACCAGCGCTATCAAGAGATATTTTAATTTCTCCGGTTGGCGTTTCTTCAATTGTTCCGGTCGTATCTTTTAAACGCATTATCTTGGCTATTCCCAATGCCTGCACAAAATTACCGCCAGCCGCTTGCTTAAATCCGTTAACAAAAGTCAATACAACAACTTGTGAAAAATCTATCATTAAACCGATTAAAGTTTTAGAAAAATTAATCAAAACAGCCATGAGCAAAAGTTTTGGTAAAACATCACGATAACGAAACTCTTTTGGATAACCGATAATTGTGGCAAAAGCCGAAACCAAAACCACCACAATAAAAAACATGTTCATCGTATCACGAATAAGAGGCCAACCTATTTGCACCGGAGTAGCCTTAACAAAATTATTATATTGTACAATTTTAATCAAAAAATCAATTAAAAAAATCAAAACAAAACCCAACGCTTCCGCAAGCCATATTACCAATTTGGCTATTATGGCAATAACCCAATTCATTATTAACTTTGACGCTTTGGTAGCCGTTTCTTCAGCATAAACCGAATTTATCGCAAAAAAAAGAATAACAAACAATACAATCATTGAACTTACAAACCAAATCTTTTTCCGATTTAAACTAATTTGAGATTTAAAACTATTATTATTTATACTTTTATAATTAATATTTTTTGTATCTTCCTGTTTTAATAATTTTTCAAACAAAAAAAATGCAAGCGCTTTTCCTCTTACCACAAAAGAATCAAATCTATTCCACATATTCATCTTTACAGATATTATAGCACAATAATCACCTCTTCTTTTTAATTTCATCCACAGCCTCATTATTCATCTTCAATACCCAATCAATCGTATCTTAAATAAACTTATCAAAATTACAAACAAATAATAAAAAATTCAGTAAAAAAAATTAAATCATTTTTAATGAACCTTTTTCTTACAAAAAAGTAATCAGCAATTATCATTTGATTCCAATCCAATTTCTTGATACTCTATAAATCATGGACACAGATGGGGTTTACGTTAATTTTTTAGACGCTTCTTCCGATCAAAAAGCTCACAAAAAAACCGTATTCATTGCGGTATTTTTTGCTTTATTTGTAGGATTCTTAGCCACATTAGGAGCCGCAATTTCATATCGCGCCACCACACGTGGCACTAGTATTTTTGCAGAATTTGGTCGCCTACCCGGTATAGCCGAAATTCGCGAGTTTGCCAGTGGTGATGGTTCAATCGGAATCAATGCTTTAGCCAAAACTCCGGATGACCGCATTAATATTTTATTTTTAGGCATTGGCGGAGAGGGTCATGACGGCCCCAATCTCACGGATACAATTATTCTCTCATCACTAGATACCAAAACAAACAGATTTGCCATGCTCTCTATACCTCGAGACCTAGCTTATCCTGTTGGCAATAGTCAATTCCGTAAAATTAACACAGTTCACGCTTACAATGAACAAAGCTCTCCGGGCGAAGGAGCTAAAAAAACCGCCGAAGATCTAAGCAAGCTTTTCGCGGTACGCATTGATCATGTTATACGAGTTGATTTTAATGGTTTCGCTAAATTCATTAACGCTTTAGGAGGCATTGATATTGTTATCGAACGTAGTTTTACTGACAATTCATATCCTGCTCCAAATTTCAAATATCGTACAATCAGTTTTGAAAAAGGTCCGGCACATCTAAACGGTGAGCAAGCTTTAGAATTTGTCCGATCGCGCCATGGTAATAACGGCGAAGGCTCTGATTTCGCGCGTTCCAGACGTCAACAAATAGTTATCCATGCTGTTCGTGATAAATTATTATCTCTTGGCACTCTTTCCAATCCTAAAAAAATGAGCGAGTTATATAGTGTAATTTCGAGCAATATTCAAAGCGATTTATCAATTTGGGACATGATAACATTGGCTCCACAAATAACCGCAATTAATGATCAAACAACCATGCGCGTTCTAACCGACTCTCCGGATGGCGAATTGGTTCCAGCCAATGTAGACGGCGCTTACATGTTATTTCCTCGCAAACCAGATTGGTCCGAAATTCGTTCTATTGCCTCTAATCCATTTATTACTAAAGAGCAAGAAAAAGAAGAGCTAAAACCTGTAGTCGAAGTTTTTCTTGAGATTAAAAATGGCACTAATTACGAAGGTTACGCGGCTCGAGTTTCACAAAAGATGAAATCTCTCGGTTATCAGGTTCCTGATATTGGCAATGCTAAACACCGAGGATACGAACGTAGCATTATTTACGATTTAACAAATGGAAAATTCCCCGAAGAACTGGTACGCCTCAAAAAAATTCTAGACGCTGACATAGCTAGCGCCAATCCAGTTGAGCAAAATAATTCGGATAAACGTTCAATCACTACCGAGGATATGGCCATTGAAACTCTTACATCTCCCAAAACTCAATTTCTCATTATTCTCGGTGATTCCAGTCTTGGTTTAATTCAACCATACGCAACAGGGCAATAACATACAATTTTACTAAGATCAAAACTCATAAAAAATCTATTTTTAGCTTATATTGCTAAATTTTTAGACTTTACATAAAGCTAAAACATAATGAGATAAAATCAGCATTTGCAAAATTACATCTTGATATTATCGCCTAATTGTACTAAAATTCGCGCATGGTTAACCATAAAAATAAATTACCTAAAATCGCAATTGTCGGACGCGCCAATGTTGGTAAATCCACACTTTGGAATCGTTTATCCGAATCAAATCGCGCCATAGTTTCAGCAATACCTAATACCACTCGTGATCGCAACTCCACCACTTGCATTTGGCGCGGAGGTTTAATTGAAATTATAGATACAGGTGGTATGGATACCGAAGCCAAAAATGATATTGAGCTAGGCATCATTAAACAAGCCAAGCTAGCAATTAAAGAAGCAGATTTGGTGCTTTTTATGATTGACGCCAAAACCGGCATCATGCCTCAAGATAAAGAATTGGCTAAAATAACCTCAAAACTAAACAATCAAGTGATACTTGTTGCCAACAAAGTTGATACTAATTCATCTAAAGATATAACTTTTATCAAAGATTCATGGAAATTAAATCTTGGCGAACCAGTCGAAATCTCGGCCGTTAACGGTCGTGGTGTAGGAGATTTACTAGAATTAATTTTTAATAATTTAGAAAAACGCGGTATTAAACCAGGAGATCCTGAAAAAACAAAATCCTTAAAAATAGTTTTGATGGGTCGACCTAACGTAGGCAAATCATCTCTTGTAAATGCCTTATTGCGTCAAGAACGTTCTATAGTTTCTCCCATAGCCCACACAACCCGCGAACCACTAGATATAAATTTTATTTGGGAAGGCAAACCAGTCACAATTATCGACACAGCCGGAATGCGTAAACGTTCTCGTATTACCGGTAAAATCGAACACGAGGCCATCGACCGTAATCGCGAAGCTCTATTTCGCGCCGACGTGGCCGTGCTTATTTTAGATGCCAACGAAGATCCACGCAAACAAGATAAAACTTTGGCAGGGTTATTAAAAGATGCTAATCGCGGTTTAATCATTGTTGTTAACAAATGGGACATGATTCCCGATAAAAAAACCAATACCGTCAAAGAATACGAAGCTTCAATCAGAGCCGAATTACCATTTTTAGCTTGGGCGCCAATCATTTTTACATCAGCAAAAAACAATCAACGCGTCTATGATATTTTAAAAACCGCTTTTGCCATTCAAGAAGAGCGTCATCGTATAATATCCGATAATTCTCTAGATAAATTTTTGAAAAAAATTCTTGCCAAACAAAGTCCCAAAGCCGTCAGTGGAACCAAGGCTCCTTTTATTCAAAGAATCATACAAACTCATACCGATCCCCCTACCTTTCTTATTACTTTACGCGGTTCCAAAATAAAATTACAAGAATCTTGGATAAGATTTTTTGTAAATCAATTACGAGCTAAATTTGGTTTTGTTGGTTGTCCAATTATAACCAAAGTTGATTATGATGATACTCCGGTAGCAACACCAAAAGGCAACAACCGTCGCAAAAAACCTATCGGTCGTAAAGGATTCCGGTATTAAACTGATAGTTGATAATCAAAGCATGCTTGCTCAACTCATTGCGAAGTGTTAGATTATCATCATGAAAATAATTGTTGGTTTAGGAAATCCTGGTCAAGAATATTTAAAAACACGGCACAATGCCGGTTTTTGGGTTTTGGATAAGTTAGCATCCGAACATAATGTCGAATGGAAAAAATCTCGCACTCATAAAGCCGAAATATCATCATTCATCATCAATAAAGAAAAAATTCTGCTTGTTAAACCATGCACTTTCATGAATTTAAGCGGACAAAGTTTAGTATCGCTCATACAATACTATAAACTATTGCCACAAAATATCCTCATAGTACATGATGAATTAGATCTAGAACCAGGCTGTTTTACCTTTACTTTAGGCGGAGGTTCAGCTGGTCATAACGGTATAAAATCAATTTATGACCTATCCAAACAAAAATTTCTACGCTTACGTATAGGCATTGGTCGCCCTTCCAAACCCGGACCATCTCTTAAAGAATGGGTTTTAAAAGCTCCTAATATCACTGATAGTAAAGTAATAAAAAAAGCTGTCAAAGATTCAACTCATGCTATTATGGATTGGATAACTTTTGGCGCCTCCGAGGCCATGAATCGCTGGAATTCTCATAAGCATTTACCCATAACTAACAATGCTATCATACATGAAAAAAAATAAACCACTAAAGCTAAATTCGTTCTACTGCTCTTAAAATATAAATTGATGACTTATTTCAGCAATTAGTGCAATTATATTTATATTAAAAGCCGTTCTATTCTGCTCACGGAGCGCATGCAACGGGATTGGAGGGGCGCTCCCAAAGCAACCCGTCCGCAAGCAGAATACAACGGCCACTAACTCAATTGATTCATGTATTATATAACGTAGTAAACCAAAACATCTAAACTTGTTATTCTATTCCGCAGATTTCTGATTCAAGACGAAGCGAAAAGAATATCGAAGAAGATCTGTTTTCATTAATATAACGGAATTATGAGCGTTATAAACGTACATAAATCATTTATGTCTTATCAAAAAAACTTGGAACTTGTCAATAACCATTGGACAGACTCTCGTTTAAGCTGGTTGGGTCTGTCTTGGTATGAAAAATTCGGACCCGCCAGCTTAACCAAGTTGGAGCATCATTACGGTAATGAAGGAGGACAAAATGCTTGGCTAGCAAAAACTCAAGAACTTATCGAGCTTGGTATCAACGAAAAATCAGCCAAAGATTTTTGTATTTGGCGAGAAAAACAAGATTTGCATGCATTTAAACAGATCTTATTTAAAGCAGGTATCGAATTTATTTTACCTTGGGATAAAACATATCCTTCAATTCTCCGTGAATCTCACAATCCTCCAGGCGCATTATTTTGGCGAGGAGCTCCATTGGATAACAGGCCTTGGATAGCTGTTGTCGGTACTCGTAAAATGAGCACTTATGGCGAACGAGCCGTTAAAATCATTGTTCGTGGATTGGTCGAAAAAGGCGCGGGTATTGTTTCAGGCTTGGCTTTAGGCATAGACGGCGCCGCCCATAAATCAACTTTAGAAAACAATGGTAAGACCATAGCTGTACTGGGTTCAGGCATTGATAGTCCATCCATCTATCCAATTACTCATCAAAAACTGAGCGAGCAAATACTTCTTTCCGAAGGCGCTTTAATCAGCGAATATCCTCCGAAAACACCGGGATTAAAACACAATTTTCCTCAACGCAACCGCATAATCGCCTCTTTGACTCAAGCTACCGTAGTTGTGGAAGCGGGTTTAAATTCCGGTTCCATGCTAACAGCTAAAAACGCTTTAGAAAATAATCGTGACGTTTTTGCGGTTCCAGGATCAATTACCAGCGCAACCAGCCGAGGGACCCATGCTCTTATTCGTCAAGGCGCGTCAATTTGCGAATCCGCGGATGATATACTCAATCAAACGATCACCTCCGAACAAAGCAAAATCCCTGAATTCAAACGCGAACTAACAATGGACGAAAAAAATATCCTTAATCTTTGTATCACACCAACTCACATTGATGATCTTGTTCGACATCTTCAAACAACAGTCGCTCACATTACCGCCACCTGCATGCATTTGGAACTGGATAACATTCTTACAGATATCGGCAATCAAACCTACGAAATAACTCCTGCTGGTCGCAATTTGCTCAAACTTCGCTAATCTTAATCCATAATCCAATAATAATTCATATTATTTTGAACATTTGTGAAAAATCTTCATTATTATTGCAAGTCACTAATAATTAGCAATTAGATGCTAATTTTGCTGAATTAAGCTAAAAAATTAACTTTGCTTGTTGATTCAATCAATCTCTGATATCTTTTCAAGCATCATATATGAAACTAGTCATCGTAGAATCCCCAACCAAAGCTAAAACAATAGCCCGCTTTTTGGGTAATGGTTATAAAGTAATTGCGTCCATGGGTCATGTTCGCGATCTTCCCAAATCCAAATTAGGAGTTGATGTGGACAAAGATTTTGAGCCTCAATATCTTATTCCTCGTGATAGCAAAACCAAAGTAAAAGAAATAAAAGATTTAGGCAAAAAAGCTTCCGAAATTTATTTCGCTACTGACGAAGATCGCGAAGGAGAAGCTATTAGTTGGCATTTGGCTCAAATATTAGAGGAAGACCCACAAAAATTAAAAAGAATTACTTTTCATGAAATTACCAAAGATGCAATTTTAAATGCCATTAACAATCCCCGTCCATTAGACATGAAATTGGTAGAAGCTCAACAAGCTCGCAGAATATTGGATCGTTTAGTGGGATACAAGCTTTCTCCGTTTCTCTGGCGTCATATGAAACGTGGCCTATCGGCCGGACGCGTTCAATCAGTAGCTGTTCGCTTGATAGTCGAACGCGAGCGCGCAATAAAAGACTTCAAATCCGAGGAATACTGGAGCATCGAAGGCGCTTTTTTAAATACTCAAGGACAAGTTATTGAAACCAAACTCCAATCAATTAAAAACAAATCTTTGGATAAAATGGATATTAAAAATAAAGCAATGGCCGATGATATTATTTCCGCTTGCAAAGAACAAACTTTTACAATTACCGCAATAGAGCAAAAAGAAAAATCCAAAAGCCCTCCAGCTCCGTTCACCACTTCTTCCTTACAGCAAGAAGCTAATAATAAATTGGGCTTTTCCGCTAAACAAACCATGGCTTTAGCGCAGAAATTATACGAAGGTTTGGATATCGGCTCCGAAGGCTCTGTCGGTTTAATCACCTACATGCGTACCGATAGTTTAAATTTAGCGCAAAAATTTATCGAAGAATCAGCAAAATTTATAGCAAAAACTTTCGGCAAAGATATGGTTGTAGAAAAAACTCGTATTTACAAAACCAAGTCCAAAGGCGCTCAAGAAGCTCACGAAGCAATCCGTCCAACCGACCCTACGCGCACTCCGGATTCCATTGCCGATTATTTGGATAAAAACATGCTAAAACTTTACACTTTGATTTGGCAAAGATCCGTAGCCACTCAAATGATAGATGCAAAACTCAATACTACTCGCATAGATATTTCCGGCGGAGATTTTAATTTTCGCGCCACCGGTCAACAAATTGTTAGAGAAGGTTATCTCAAACTCTATTCCGATCAAGAAAAAGATAAATTGCTACCCAATGTCAAAGATGGCGAATTGATGAAAATACAAAATATTTCCGGCACACAGCATTTTACCGAGCCTCCCGCACGCTATAGCGATGCCACTTTGGTTAAAACATTAGAAGAAAACGGCATCGGACGCCCTAGTACTTACTCTCCTACCATCTCCACAATCATTGAACGTGGTTACGTTGAAAGAGATGAAAAAAAACGTCTAAAGCCCATGGATATCGCTTTCGTTGTTACTGATATGTTAGTAAAACGTTTCCCCGATATTGTTGACACCGCTTTTACAGCGCGTATGGAAAGTTCGCTAGACCATATTGCTGAAGGTAACATGAATTGGCGTCCTTTAATCCAAGCGTTTTATGGTCCGTTTAACATGCAATTAGAGAAACAAGAAAAAGAGTTAGAAGCGGTTACTCAACAAGAAGCGCAAGGAGAGGTTTGCGATAAATGCGGAAAACCCATGACCGTCAAGCATGGGCGTTTTGGTAAATTTTTGGCTTGTACCGGCTATCCCGAATGCAAATCCACACGCCCCATGGCCGGAGAACTCACCTTGCCAGAACCAGAAGTCACGGATCAAACTTGTGTTACCTGCGGAGCTCCTATAGTCAAAAAAGTTGGCCGTTATGGCTTGTTCTTAGCCTGTTCTAAATATCCGGAATGTAAAACCATTGTCAATATTGATATTCCGGTTTTAGATCAAAATGGCAACGAAATAATTTGTCCATCTTGTGGAAAAAATCGTATTCTGGAACGCAAATCAAAAAAAGGTAAAATCTTTTATTCTTGCTCCGGTTATCCGGATTGCAAACAAGCTTTTTGGGATCGTCCCATCGGAGAACCTTGCCCGTCTTGCGGATTTAAAACTCTAGTCAAAAAAGGTAAAACCATCTATTGTCCAAATAAAGATAATTGTAAATTCAAAAAAACCATCGATCTAGAATAAATTAAATTTACATAAACGAAAATTATCAAAAAACTGGTTAAGATTTTTTCTCCGGTTTTTTATCTATCCATCCTTCAACTTTTTTCATTTGTTCATCAAAAAATTTTCTAGTCCCGTTAACCGCATCCGAAACCGCGCCAATTGGATCTCCTTTTACTATCGATCTTTCAAGAAAATTAAAAATATGATAAACGCCATTACCAAGTTTTTCCGTTATTTTTTCCATTATTTTAAACGGTCTTAATATCTTTTTAATTACCTTGGTTCCAAACCAAGCCCCAGCCACTAAACCCGCACCCATAAGCATACCAGCGCCTGTTGCTACTTTCCGAAATCTAGGATGTTTTTTCCACCAAGATGATTTTGGCTCTGGCGCTTGTTGCAAATATTCTTCAATTTTATCAGGCTTAACTTCATCCCTAACATCAACAAGAGTTTTTTCATTTTCCATTGAAACCAATTTCTGTAAAATCTTTTCTTGTTGATTTTGATTTTTTAACATTAAAGCTTCAATAGAAGCTATTTCCCTATCTATATCTTGCATTTGAGTTTGCGATTCTTTACTTAACTGCCTATATCCAACTTCAGCTTGTCCTTTTAATCTAATATTTTCCTTTTCACGCTTTAATTCTTCTATACGTTTTTGTTGCAAATCAATCTCTTTTTGTATTTTTTCCACCTGCGCGCGATCATTAGGATCAAGCCGATCCCAGCTCTCTTTCGATATTCCTTTTTTCTGCAATAATTTTGCCAATGTCAAAGCTCCGCCCGCAGTCAAAGTTTTCGAAATCAAATCCATCTCTTGTTCAAGTCTCGATTCTTTTAATGTTTTTTCATTTTCTCTTTCCGCTACACTAGCCTCAACCAATTCAGCAGGAGCTTCAAAACCACCTCTTAACGTCTCATGACCCAATAAAGTTTCTGAAACAGACCCTGGTTCTTTTTCAGACCCCAATCCTTTTAACGTTCTTGCCATATTCACATCAATATCATCCCAACCCGCATCCAAAGTTTTTGTATCAACAGGCGTAGACAAAGCTTCTGGTTTAGCAGGAGCTTCAAAACCACCTCTTAACGTCTCATGACCCAATAAAGTTTCTGAA
>CAZLVV010000027.1:0-6690 GCA_964563385.1 uncultured Gammaproteobacteria bacterium | reverse complement strand
CTTGCCATATTCACATCAATATCATCCCAACCCGCATCCAAAGTTTTTGTATCAATATTAGACAAAGGAATTTCAACACTTCCTCCTCCATTTCTTCTAAACGCACCCCGTAGCGTTCTCCTATCGGTTGACGTTCTCGGCACAGCCTCTATATCAGCGCTAATATCATCCCAACCCGCATCCAAAGTTTTTGTACCAACAGACGTTGATACAGCTTCTGGGATCGGTTCCTTGTGTTTTTCTGATACATTATCTAGCTGAGAAGTGTGTTCATAAGGTTTTTCATAACCTTCAGCCGGTCCTGCCGGAATCGTATCAACTGAATCAATATTCGCAACAACCGGCGCTTCAGATTTTTCTTGAAAAACAGCTCCTTCACCCAGATCTATAATTGTAACTTTTGGCACTACTGGCAGTTCCATTCCCGAAACATCAGTCAAAGTTTCACTTGGCATATCTAAAGTTTTTGGCAAATCTTTAGGTTCAGGTTCCATGTCTAACGTCATAGCTAAAGTTTTTGGCAAATCTTTAGGTTCAGGTTCCATGTCTAACGTTCTTGGTATATTTACATCACTATCATCCCAACCCGCATCCAAAGTCTCTGTGTCAATATTAGATAAAGGAATTTCAACACTTCCTCCTCCACTTCTTCTAAACGCGCTCCGCAATGTTCCCCTATCGGTTGACATTCTCGGCGCAGTCTCTATATTAGCGCTAATACCATTCCTACCCGCATCCAAAGCTTCTGTATCAACTCCAACCACTTTTTGTAATTGATCTTCAGCTTTTTTTGCAGCATTATTAATACGATCAATCGCTTCAGATCTTGCTTGAATAATCTCTGGCGAATCTCCCATGCTAGAACTAACTTGTTCGGATAATGCTTTTTGTCTTTTAGATATTGATTCTTGAAATCCTTCAATATTTTCAGATGCTTCAAACTCTCTTCCCGACTCACGTCCTGATTCTCCAAAAGTCTCATTAGTTGATGCCAAATCCATGGCATATTGTTCTCTTTGACTCATATATGGCAATTTTATCATTATTTTTAGATTATAGCTATTTTTAAAAATATTTAAGAAAACTAATAAACTAACATAAAAATCTCATTATAATGCTTCACATTAACTCTTGACAAAATCCTATTTTTATGCTAATCTAAGCGATTCAGTGAAATAAATCACTGACTTTTACATCGGAGGAAAAAGATGAACGCTCATTTTTTCAAAATTTATGTGTTCGATTCTCTAAGCGAAATCACTCTTCAAGTAGAATCTGATGGCTATCTCGGCGAAACAATGGCTGATTGCCTATATCTCGATATAGAGATTCCACCAGGTTATGAGGCTTTTGGTTTTAACGTAACTGATAATCGTTCAATTGCTAAAGCACGCGATTGGCGAGCAAAGCCTCAAGATAACGAAGATCCAGCACTAGAAACTCCAGAAGGAACGCAAATCTATCGTCGCAACATCCCTATTGTTGAGTCAGATTTGCAACCAAATGTTAAGACAACCAAATATCCGCAAAACAATCTGCGGATCTTACAAAGTCTTGACAATGGATATTTTCAGCAATGGAGAGTATCCATTGTGTCGCAAAAAAATAAATTATTCTTGGTCACGGAAAAGCTATATCAACCATTTCGCTGTTACCGCAGTGGAACTTCGGTTGTTTGTCCAACGCACCAAGAAAAATGGAGCGCTTTTGTCGAGTTCTTGAACTTTGCTCTTAGCGATTCAATAAAAGAAGCTCTTCCGCCAATTCGCGAACTCATTGAGGATGAAAAAAAAGAATCACCAGAGGTTAAGACCCACAAAATCAATCAAGACCAGGGTCGAGTAATCTGGTATTCTCAAGCCGAACAAATGGGCATGATAAAAACCAATGAAGGCGTTGCGCGTGTGCATTGGTCTAATATCAAACCTCGTTCAGATAGTCGACTAATTCATCTCAAAGAAGGTGAATTGGTTAGCTACGAGGAACTCATTCATCCTCGTCTTACTCGAGCTCGCTCCACTGGCTTCAAACTCGAAGCCGTGGGAGTCAAGCTCGTTAGCACAGAATAAACATTATTTTCTCTCAAGCCTCGAGCTGTATGCCCGAGGCTTTTCGCTATCATAAAAATCATTCAATCCCTTCATCATTTCAAATAAAATAAAAATTTTTACATTTATTTAAAATAACAAATTCATTAAATTCATTGCAAAAATATGATGAATAATATAAATACTCGACAACTAATAACTTTAATTAGCAACTAAATAAAATGCTTGCTTTTTTTTTGCATAATCCCTATCTTAATATAAGACACTTATGGATAAAAAAATAGCCACGTTAGAGGATCTAATTAAAATTGTTAAAGAAATACGCAATGATGCGGATGTGGATCTTTTAGAGCGGGCTTATAATTTTGCTGATACAGCGCATAAAGGCCAATTACGCATGTCTGGTATACCCTATATCGTTCATCCTTTATGCACCGCCATTAATCTAGCCAAAATGCATGTTCCAGACAACATAATCGCCGCCGGCTTGCTTCATGATGTTGTCGAAGATACCCCTTATACTTTAGATCAAATTAAAGAAGAGTTTGGTGAAGACATCGCTAGCATGGTCAACGGAATCTGCAAGGTCGGCAAAATCAAATACCGCGGAGTGGAGCGTTATATTGAAAATTTACGTAAAATGTTTGTTGCCATGGCTAGCGATGTTCGAGTTATTATCATTAAATTCGCCGATCGTTTGCATAACTTAGAAACCCTTGATTGTGTTCCGCAAAAAAAAGCTTATCGCATCGCTTTAGAAAGCATGGAAATATACGCGCCAATCGCCAATCGGCTTGGTATGGGCGATATCAAAGGCAAACTTGAAGATGCGGCTTTTCGCTATGTCATGCCAAAAGAGTATGAATGGGTAAAAAAACTAGCCGAAGAATCCATACAGTTAAAACAACCTCAAGTGCACAAAATAATTCAAGAAACTCAAACCGAATTAGCGCAGGCCAACATACCCTGCATAAACGTGCATGGACGCCAAAAACATCTATTTTCTCTTTACCGCAAACTTTTAAAATACAATCGAGATATAACTAAAATTTACGATCTTACAGCTATTCGTTGCGTTATGCCTAGCACCGCTGATTGTTATGCGGGTATGGGAATAATTCATAGTCGTTGGACTCCTCTCAAAGGTCGTATAAAAGATTATATTTCTCAACCCAAACCTAATGGATATCAATCATTGCATACAACAGTTTTTTATGATCGTGGGGCTATCGTTGAGTTTCAGTTCCGTACTTTAGAAATGCATGAGGCCGCAGAATTTGGTATCGCTGCGCACTGGGCATACGACGAAAATAAACTTCGTCAAATAGGCCATGAACGCATAAAAGAGATGATCGATGAAAATCAGCTTGAATGGATGAATCAAATCGCAGATTCCAATGCCAATTCAGCAAATACTAATAGCTTCCTAGAAGCTTTAGAAGAAATGAAACTTGACGCTTTTAACGATCATATTTTTGTTTACACTCCTAAAGGAGATGTTATCGATCTCCCAGAAGATTCCACGCCCATAGATTTTGCTTATAAGATTCATACAGATATTGGCAATACTTGCACCGCAGCAAAAGTCAATGACGCAATTCATCCGCTTGACCAACCCTTAAAATCCGGAGATATTGTCGAAATTCATACTGATAAATCGCGTAAAGGCCCCAATCCTGATTGGCTTAAATTTGCCAAAACTCGCCATGCTCGTACCAAAATTCGTCAATACGCGCGCCAAGGCATAACAAGTTGGCTCAAAGATGTGATACCAAATCCAATAAAAAAAAGAAAATAAATCTTTTAACAAATTATTCAAGATAAACAAAATTACTCTTAACACGCAAAACACAATCAAGACGACAAATTCAAATTTATTTTTGAATTCCAAATTTTTTGTGTAGCGATGCTAATAATGTTCAATATCCTCTAGATAAATTTTTACTTTCCAATAATCTTTCTATATTCAATCAATTTTTTCTAAAATTCTTTGCAAATCTTCATTTGAATCGAATTCAATCTTTATTTCTCCGTCACCATCAGGCCTAAGCTTAATTGCTACTCTCCCTCCAAAATATGCTCTTAATCTTGCTTCGAGATCCAATAGATTTGGATCAATAATTTTTGGCCGTTTATTAGCAACCGGAATTTTTGCTTCTGATTGTCTGACCGTAAAATTGCCTTTTTTCATTTGTTGAAAAACTCTCATTCTTTCATCCATATCAGGAATACCCAAAAGCGTACGCGCATGAGATTGTGAAATCAAACCTTCAGCCACCGCCTGTTGTATTTCTGGCTCTAAATCCAATAAACGAATTATATTTGCAACTTGTGGACGGCTTTTGCCCACTCTTATACTTATCTGCTCTTGAGTCAAACCAAACTCATCCTTCAGTTGCGCGTAAGCCCTAGCTTCTTCAATAGGATTCAAATCTCTGCGCTGAACATTTTCAATAATTGCCAATTCCAATTTCTCCTGTTCTCCAGCTTTACGCACCAATGCTGGCACGGTAGCAAGACCCGCTATTTTCGCCGCTCTTAAACGTCTTTCACCAGCAATCAATTCATATTGACCCTCTCCCAAATCAATTACTATCAAAGGTTGCAATATTCCATGCTCTTTTATGGAAGTTGTTAATTCCTCAATGCCAGAATTATCAAAAAACAATCGTGGTTGTTTGGAATTAGGTATTATCGCATCAATAGGTATATGTAAAACTCGATCACTCGAATCCTGATCATGCCCTGTACTAGATAAAATATTCACATTTTCATTAAAAACTTCGGAGACGGATTCATCATATGCTTTTATATCATTTTGCCTTTGAGGTATCAGAGCGCCTAAACCGCGCCCCAAACCAGATTGACGTTTCATCATCATAAATTTGTATTTGTTGCAAAAGATTCAGTGCCTATTATTTCACGCGCTAAACGCTCATAAGCTTTAGCTCCTGGATTATTTGAATCAAAAACCGCTATTGATCTGCCGAACGAAGGAGCTTCTGCTAAACGAACACTGCGTGGAATAACAGATCTAAAAATATTATTGGGAAAATATTTATATAATTCTTGTAAAACATCATTTGATAATTTGCACCTTTTATCATACATGGTCAAAACAGCGCCCAAAATTTTAATATCCGGTCTGATTCGTTGTTTTATTAAATCCAGTGTTTGCAACAGATCCGCCAAACCTTCCAAAGCAAAGTATTCTGCCTGAACAGGAATTAAAATTTCATCAGAAGCCACTATACCATTTAAAGTTATATATCCCAAAGTTGGCGGACAATCGATCAAAATATAATCATAATCATTTCTTATTTCACGCAAAGCATCATGCAATTTAAATTCCTTTCCTTCCATATGTGGCAGTTCGGCATTCAATCCCGCCAAAGACGAAGCCGATGGCGCGACACGCAAAGTTTCATGCATTGTGTTTTGCACAATATCGCGCATTGAAACTTTATTTAACATGGCATCATAAACACTGCGTTCAATAGCGCTCACATCAACACCAATACCCGAAGAAGCATTGGTTTGAGGATCCAAATCAACAATCAAAACAAATTTGCCATGATCAGCCAGGTAAGCTCCAAGATTAACGGCCGTGGTTGTTTTGCCAACCCCTCCTTTTTGATTAACAATACCAATAATTCGCGCCATAAATATACGCATATTTTACGTAACTAGTCCTAAAAAAACAAGGGTTGTATTTATTGTCATTTTTACCTCATTTATCCTGAATTTCTTGACATGTTGATTAATCTCTTATATATTTATTGCAATACTTCAATGAGCTAGTTTTTATCAATTTTTTACAAATCAATAATAATAATATTATAATTTCTTAGCGGGGTAGAGCAGTTGGCAGCTCGCCAGGCCCATAACCTGGAGGCCGTGGGTTCAAGTCCCACCCCCGCAACCAACAAAACTCCATAAACGGAGTTTTTGTTTTAATTAAAATCCAATAAAAAAACTCCACTTTTGTGGAGAAAGCTTCATCCGCTATTAACGGAAAAAAATTTGACGAGAGTAGTAACAAAGTTTAACTCCCTGAAGCAAAACTCTTGTTAGTCGGTGGAGGCAAAACTACGCGCATATCACGAACAATAGGTACGTGCAAAAAATACTTCAAGTATCTGGCATCGTTCATTTGGACTTCAAACCGAAAAGCCAATGCAACTGCTTGACGCGGAACTATTTGCCCATATCTAGGCGAAAAAGTGATAGATTTCTTATTGCCCATCCGAGCAAAAGTTATCATTTTCCGCGCGCCAGATGCTTCAAATAACCAATTGCGAAAATTAATATTTCCAAGCACTTTTTGATTTACTCCTATATAAAACAATGTACAATCATTTTCTAAATCTTCTGCTAAATATTTTGGAAACACTTGATCCAAGTGCACCAAACGAGTTGATGGAATTTTCATCTTCTCGTGAATCAACATAAGTCCGCCAACTGGCGTAACATGAGCTTCAAAATCACCTTTCTTTTGTAGCCATAGTTCACTCATGTAAATAATCTGTCCATTCATTTTTATTCTCCTGTCAAAGAAACATATAGCCACTATATCACAAAATACGTTTTTGTCAAGAGTATGTACAGTTAACCTCTAAGGGTAACTATCTAGGCATCTAAG
>CAZLVV010000026.1:0-17189 GCA_964563385.1 uncultured Gammaproteobacteria bacterium | reverse complement strand
AGCGAGGCGCGAAGCGCCGAGCGAGGCTAATTCCTCTGTAAATAAACTTTGGTGGACCTTGAGGGATTCGAACCCTCGACCCCCGCGTTGCAAACGCGATGCTCTAGCTAGCTGAGCTAAAGGCCCAAAAAATCAAAATTTATCAAAAAATTTTAGGCACGTCCATTTTTAACAATCCTGTGATGCATATAAGTTATAATACATTCCAAGAAAAATTTTATTTTTTTATCTGCACGTACTCTTATTGCATATATTTCCATCAATAAATTTTCATACAAAAAATGTACAAATGAAACAATAAGCGATCCTGTCCTAGCATCTAAGCTACAAGCTCGCCATATACACGAACAATTACAAAACTGTAATTCTAGAGTTATTGGAAAGCATTTTTCATCGTGGCGTTTTATACATCAAATTTTTCAATCCAATCACAACGAGTTGTAGACCATTCACCAAAAACACCAAGCCAAAAACGTTTGTCACTTTAGTCATACGTTATCATGAACTAATTGCAGACAATAAACTTATTATTTTCTGGATATTCAAAATCCACAAACAAAATCCTTTACCATTTAATTTCACTATCGGCATAAAATTCCACTTCAATGACACTAAGTGGCATGTTGTGAAAGACTCCTCATTACTGTCCGTTAGGTTTTGTACAGGTATACTGAATACGGAACACAAAGCCTATTACTATTTAGTATTCATCATTACTTTTAGATTGATTTTATCAATAGTCAAACTCTAGCAACCTTTCAAAATCGCTTCAGAGAAGCCTAGATACCCCACCTTTTAGACTTCTGAGAATAAGTAGGATTTTATCCAAGAGCTTCCAAAATCTATATAGCAAGCCACTCCGCATCTAATTCGTATAATATATAAGTCCCATGGGGTTAGAAATTGATCATTTTATCAAGCCCACGCTTTGCAATATTATATGTAGCTACCTTATCTGAATCGGACAACGCGTTAAGCCCCTGTCGTTTACTTGATTCTTTTGAATCAAATCCACAATTCTCATTACTACAAACATAAGCATGCGATTCCCACTTTTCCTTTTTATCGGTATTACTTACTCCACAATGAGGGCATTTATTACTTGTTCCGCTTGTTGGCACATACACAACACAACCAAGCTGTCCTATGTTCATATTCATTACTTTTTTTAAAGAAGGTGGAACCAAACCAAGCGATTGAAATTTTTGCAAAATCTTCCATTCGATACGACTAGCTAAATTTCCTGAAAATTGGGATATATGGTGTTCCTTCTCTGCTTTTTTTAAATCTTCAAATACCAATAATCCTGGATATCTTTGATATAAGTGATACAAAATACCTACTGCATTCGCACAAATCGCATCTCGTAAATGATTAATTTTTTCAATGGAAATAAAATCATATCCTTTATTTTGCTTCACTAAATCGTGATAATTTTGTAATTCTTGTTTTATTTGATCCTGCGAAATAATCGAGTTAAAACGGTCATCATAAAAATATAAATATTCATTTTTAATTTCTCCTCTATTTTCATAGTTTAAAAAAAACGCTTGCTTATTATCTTCAAAACACACATGCTCCGAAGTAAATTTTTTATGTGTAACTCCTTCATAGATCTTCCTCTTCGCGCTTGTAATTTTCAATGCAAGATAGGTAGAAATATCACCATTCAATACAATTCTTCCTTTTATCAACTTTGCACAAGATAAATCTAAACATGAACTAATATTTATCTTTTCTATTACATTTGAATTATCCATGAATTGATCAGGGCTTTTGTAGACATATCTGCCTTCCACATTTTGGAATGTTAGTTCGTTTTCCTTGATCCGGTAAATTTCTAAATTAACAAATTCTGGTTTATGGTATTCATCCTGACCGCCATCATGCTTTTTATATCGCACTTTCTCAATTTCAGAGAATTTAAATAATCCAAGTGTAAGCAATTCTTTCTGTCCACGGTCTAATCCGTAATAATATTGTTCAAATGGTTTTTTCCCCTGATTGAATTGTTTGCTAAAATCTTCAAAAAATTTCTTAATTTCATCATCTAATTTAAACCCCAAATCTACATATTCATCATGAGCATTCAGAGTCACGCTGGTTGATAATAAAAATTGTTCTTCCTTTCTACGATTTTTACCCAATTTTCCCAAATCTCGCTCTTCCAAATCATCGAGTCTTTTCTCCACAAAGCTAATTTTCAGTTCAGGATTAATGCGGATAGGATATTTACTACTTGCATTATCAGATGACCAAAAATCCAGCCAAATTTTGGTATGAATTTCAGGATTATTCCTATCAAATAATCTTTTATTCTTAAAATTTTCTAACACTTCAATATCATCTTTTTCCAAATCATAACTGGTAATTTTATAAAAATAACCTTGAAAATCTGCGATCAAGTCATCTTTCATTTTTTCGGAAATAGTAACTATTTTTTTATAAAAACAAACTTGTTTCAAATCTTTTTCAAACTCTTCTTTATTTTCATAATTTTTTTGAAGAATTTCCGCCAACCCGTCAAATTTTTGTATCGCTAATGCTGATTTTGTAGCATCCAGAGACAATACCGCCTGATAAAATTCAATCAATTCTTTTCCATTTTCTGAAAACTGATCTTTTCGTTTAAGTTTGTCTTTATCAAAAAATTGTTGATATTTTTGTTGAAGCTCCTTATAAACAAGTGACTGTGTGCCCATAAAGGTGTTTTTATCAAATCCAAAACAAAGTTTATCCAAAGCACGCAAAGTAAGGGATTCAATCGCAAAAATTTTCCACTCGCCACTGGAATCATTTTGTAATGAATCAATATACTTCTTCGCTTTCGCTAAATTACCTAAAGAATTTCGCGGAATAAGCATTAAGTACTTTTGATTCCTGTGCCCTATAAGTACTGCCCAAGATTTGAGCTTTTCCGCGTCAATTTTCTCTTTTTCTAACGCTTTAATTTCTGCGTTAATCTTACCAAATTCTACAGCAATCTTTTTATGAAGTTCACAAAATCTTTTGTAATTAGAAAAAGAATATTGGAAATGCTTTCTTTTTCCTTGCGCACTTCTCTCATTCTTAAATTTCTTAAAATTTTCCTCACTTATATCATTAAATAATAGCAAATCCTGATTTCTCTTTAGATTTTGATAATTTTTATTCTGACTTGCAAATTCATAAAACGCTGATTTTTGTAATGCTTTAAATCGCTTCATCTGTTCTTTCAACTCACCAATTGGTAAACTAATCTGCATAAAACCGACTTTCTGCAAAAATGCCATCTCATTATTTTGGAAGGTATATGTTTCATCCAATCTTTTTTGTTTATCTCGAATTTCTTTTGGATAATCTTTCGGTTTTTTATTAACCGTATAATAATTTAAACTCGCGCGCTCCAGCTCTATGCCAAGAGATTGGCTGGGACTAAAAATATTAATAAGCTGTAATAATAAAGTTTTACAATCACCAAGCTTCGTCTTTATAATTGCAATATCGGAATTATCTGATTTATGTTCAATATTCCCGTTAAATAATTCGGCAATAAATTCAAAATTACTTCGCTTATTTATTTTTACGAGCCAAAAAATCGCTTCGGAACGTCGTTTCTGACTCTCCTCTGGAGCATTTAAAAATGTATTCAATAATGTGATACATTCTTTATTTTCTTCAAGCCATCTTTCAAAATATTCCTTCAAAAAAGAAACGCTATGCTCATTGATAGTTATTTTATTTGACTGTTTTCTGCCTTTATAAATTTTTATAATTTGCTGTTTACCAGCAAAAAATTCTGATTTTGTATATACCTTCATCCATCCGTGTTTAATTTTTATATATCTTGAAAGTTCGGTATTCTGTCCATCTTTTTTATAAAAAAGCAGTTGCCTCACGTTGTTAACTATTTCTTCATAAGAAGTAACAAAAGACCTAAGCATTTCAATAAAATCTTGATTTGTATCGGTAGGAGTATGATCAACTGGCTTCAATAAAAACCGAATTGTTTTTCGTAATTCGTATTTTCGTAAATATTGTAAGTTATTATTTGTCATATGGATAATTAATTATAATTTACCCTCACCTTACCACTCATCATGTGAGAAAACAAGGATTCCTGCATTTAGGTTAACAATGACGTATAAATATTATTGACGATTATTTTATCTAAAATCGTAACAAAAATAATATTAGTCTTCTACATTGCGAGCCCAAGAGGCATGAATACTTTCGCTTCATCTAAATGATATCTTTAAATATATCTATAATCGTTATCTTTACCGAAGCTATAATTCTAAGTACCGCACAAGTCAGTGATAATAAAATCTTTTTAGGTAGTCTCGTGATGTTACTTTGGGTAAGTGTTGATTCAGTGTTCTCTTGTCATATTTTCAAATTACTACTTTCAAGCTATCAGATCATAAAAAGAGTAATATTTCGTCATGAACAACATATTTTTCATCGAGATTGACACTGACTTTATTCATTCGATCTGAAATGAAAATTTCATCTCACATATTTTAATGGCATATAAATCACTTATTGAGCCTTTTAAGTGAAAAATTCTTGCAAGGCTAATCCATTTAGGAAATCAACAATTTCAGACAAATCTTTTATTGCCCACCTCTCAGGCATTCCCTCTAGCTCGCCATTCACCATTTTTCCGCCACTTTTTTTTATACGAATTATTATCGGCATTCAAAAAATTGAATTCCACAAATCACTCATGAAATAGTTACTAAATAATCACTTCCAAGATTTTATTTTAGTTGCGGAGGAACTCAATTTTATCGTCAAGTACTGAGAGTGCAGGCTAAATTATACTTGCTATTTTTTATTGAAAGAAAAAGGATCTTTTTGTTTACGATAAAATAAGTTTGTACGCGCTGACAATCAAATATATCCGTCATCAATTTAATAACAAAATTACAAAAAGCAGATGAAGTAGCAAAATTTTCAAATTCATATTAAATAAGTCAAATTATTTCCCAAAGTTCAAATCATGATAACTCTCGCGAAATTACTTATTCATTCAGTAAACAAATTGCTTTCACAAATCAAAAATCCCCCCATTTAGGAGAGATATTTAATGGTGGACCTTGAGGGATTCGAACCCTCGACCCCCGCGTTGCAAACGCGATGCTCTAGCCAGCTGAGCTAAAGGCCCAAAAAATCAAAATTTATCAAATAAATTTTAACTTCTCTTAATGAACCGATTAGCGATGTAAAGAATATCCGTTTTATGAAAAAAAGTCAATATCAAATAAAAAATAAAATTACTCGACATAAACATGATAGATTATTATAATTCTTTCAATATGAAAAAAATCTGGTCCATATTGTTATCTATTTTATTAGGCGCTTTAATTGTTGGAATAGGAACCGGTTATTTTTTATATTTAGCTAATCAAGATAGACAAATTTTGATAACCGAAGCCAATCAAGCTAAACTCGAAGCCCAAACAGTCTTGCAGAATAGTCAGCACGCAATTGAAGAAGCTAACGACAAACTTCTTAAAGCCAATCAAGAAGTAGAAAAAGCTCAATTAGCTTTACAATCTTTGATGTTTGAAAGATCTTTATTAGCCATAGCTGAACCTCTCTATCTAATTCAATCCGAAACCGAAAACTGGAAAACCATCATCAATCCCGCTTTTGAACTATCTCTAATGATTCCTCCCAATTCAATTTCAACAAACAATGATTCTAAATTACTAAGCATAGCTCTAGAGGACAATGCTGATAATAACGCAAATTGGCTCGAAATTACACCTTATCAAGAAAAAATCGCAAATGATTTACAAGCAAAAATTTCTTCAACAACTGATTCTTCATTTTTTATTGATGGTAAATTAATTACTGGTAAAACAGGAATTTTAAAAAATTCAAACGATATTAAAACAGCATCTGTTTTTATGATTTATATGAACGGCACAAGCACTCATTTAATTTGGATGCTTGATCCTCCTCCTTACAAAAAGAAAAACCGTGGGAATCCAACTAACGTAACACAAAAAGAAATATTATCTACTTTTAAATTTAAAAAACAGTAAAAAAAATTCTATTCCAATCAAAAATTTTATCTCTAAAAAATAAAATTTCTACGAAAAAAATTATTCATTGTGGATAATTTTTTTTAAAAAAAATATTTTTTAAAAAAAATTTTCTTTATTCAAAAAAATAATTATCTAAAAAAATATATAATTTTTAAAATACATTGATTTTACTAGTATTTTTGCATATTTTATATAAAAAAATTTTTTTAAAAAAATTTTATAATTTTTATATCTTAATGATTGTTTAATAAATAAATTTAAATAGCATGTATAAAAATATTCTTGTATTATAAAAATTATGTTATAATTAAATTACAGTCGAAAACATTTTAATGAGCTCGACTTCCAACATTGATTGGAAATTAACTTACGAAAGGGAGGTGATATACATGCCAATGAAGAAAAAAGCAACTAAAAAGAAGGTGGCCAAAAAACCAGCCAAAAAAAAGGTAGCTAAGAAAGCAGCTCCTAAAAAAAAGGTAGCTAAGAAACCAGCCAAGAAAAAGGTAGCTAAAAAGAAGTAATTTTAATAAACTTCTTTCCCTATAGGAGGAACTCCGCTCTCTCGTTAGAGCGGAGTTTTTAATTTTTAATAAATTATCAATTTCTAGCTACAAAATATTTATCGCAAAAAATAAACTTATCAAAACAATTTTGATTGCTTGAGATAATCCTCATCATTATAAACATGAATCTCACCATAAATACCATCATATCCTGGACGAACATTTATTTTACCTGCGCGCATCCTTAAAATTCCAGCTACAATTTCTGGTTTAGTTATTTTTAATAATTCAGTTTCTGATAAATCAAGTAAAATCACAAATTCACTAGCTTTCTCTATCATCTTTTCATATTCCATGATAACAGCTTTAGCTTGTATACGTTTTTTAAAAGCGTCAGCGATCAATTCTTTCAACGGTATAACGTGTCTGAACGGAATTGCGGATGATGGCTTGGGCGGATTCGGATCCCTATCAGATAAATCAAAAACTCTGGAGAGCACTCCAATTGTCAATAATTTTCCACAATTTGGACACCTTCCTCCTAATTTTTTAGATTTTTCCGGCTCGCACCAAAACTTGCAATCCGCATGCCCATCCGCGTGATACTTTCCCTTTTCCGGAAAAAATTCAATTGTCTCAATAAATTTTGTTTTATCATGTTCCAAAAGTATTCTATGTAACTCATGATAACTAACTGTATCCATTTCAAAAATATTTGCTTCTCTGCCCAAGTTATCGCAAGAATGCGCGTCCGAATTACTCATTAAAAATATTTTATCCAAAGAACTCACTCTCCAATTCATAGGCGGATCGGACGATAAACCAGTTTCCACTGCATAAATATATTTAGCATAATCCCCAAAACATTCTTCTATAGAATCAAAACCTGATTTTGAACCAAACATGGCAAACCAAGGTGTCCAAATATGAGCCGGAATCAATAAAATCTTTTCATCAATATCTAATAACAACTTTAACAATTCTTCAGAATCTATTCCCATAATTGGTCTTCCATCGCTTTTTAAATTATACCCCCTATTCAAAAGAGCTTTAATCGTCTTATCAACTGTCTTCAAATCCGGAAAATAAATAATATGATGCAATCTTCTGCATTTATCTCCGCGTTTATAAATACAAGCAACTTCTGTAGACAATATAAAAGCGGTTTTTGATGACATATTTTTTAAAAAATATGCTCCATCTCTAAGTTCAAGCTTATCTTCAATTTCTTTTCTCCATCCCGGATGCAAGACATCAGCAGTGCCAATCAAATCAATACCCTTACGCTCGCAAACTTTAGCAAGATTTGTAATAGTTAAATCTTTTGAACAAGATCTAGAAAATCTTGAATGAAGATGTAAATCAGCGATTATTCTCATGACAAATAGCTTATCCTATTGTCATAATACAAACAATAACCCAATTATTTTGGGTATTAAAACACCATATCTAACTCAATTTTCATAACAATAGCTTTTTTTATTCAACTTCTGGCTCTATTATCTCCAACAAAACTTCTTGAGCTTGCTCACCAACAATCTCTTCTGAATCAAAACTATTCTCATCATCGCTATCATCAATAATTATTTCTTCTTGATTAAATTCTTGATTCTCTTCATTCACAATTTCAATTTTATCTTCCACAATCTGATCCTGTTCCTCATTTTTGTAATCGACAAATGTTTCAGTTGGAGTAACCAAAGTTGTTGTTGAAGTCGAATTCATTGTCTCACTCTTTAATACACCAACCGCAATCCAATTAAACTTCATAGTGCGTCCACAATTACTCGGATTCAAACAAGCTCCTTCATCTACTTCAATTCTAAATCCATTTACTGTCTTTTTAGAGATTCTAAACTTACCGAGCCAAGGAGTAAAATATTCATCAGCATCTGATTCCGGAGTCACAACAACTACAGGCATTGTTTCAAACGCATTAACAAATTTAATTTCCACAAAATTATCTCCTGCCGGCAAATCAACTACTCCTGCCGTATCATTAGATACAACAATTTTACCCACCAACTTTGTATCGCCTCCCACGGTCAAATCCCCAGCTACCAAAACTGCTGTTTTAACTATAAGAATATCTAATTGCGCAAATATCGTATCATTTAAAACCGTTCCATTCGCATATTGAGGGTTAATTAATCCACCAGCTACTTGTTCAATAGCATAAGCATCGCCCACAAAAGCTTGTTGAATTACTCGCGTGGAAGTGGTTTCACCCAAAAAACCAGCTAACTGACCCAACGATGTCTCTTGACTGCCAAAATAATAACCAGTTTGCACAACCATCATAATCGTGCCCGTCAAAACATTATCCGTTGTGCGCTCCTCATCTTGCATTGAAGAAGTAAATGCTTCCATGGCATGCCCAATAATCATTCCGGGTTTAGTTGCCTTCATGGCATATCCATGAATTGAAGCCGATGTTAGCGGATCTCCAACTTTAATATCTCCGTTTTCCAAACTTACCTTAACCGGCACGCGCCCCACCAAGGCCACGGCCACAGTTTTAACATCTTTATTTTTTGATCCAGCCAATAAGAAGCCAGGCTTGGTTGATACCACGCCCAATAATTTGCCATCATATACTTCTTCAGCACGTTTTACATATCCTTCATTATCCTGATCCAACACAACCACTTCTCCTGCTTGCAAATCATTACTCAAAGTCGGATAAGATTCGGCCAAGTCAAAAGCCCCCGCCTCGGTAATCAAGCTATGCGAGAACATAAAGCTTTCATTAGCAAACCACATTGAACCAGTTGAAGAACCAGCTTCAAAACTCAAAGCTCCAGAAGCTGTCCTATCGCGTTGATAATACCAAACCTGCCCATTACCCGTAGCATTACCACGTCCCGCATATAAATATCCATTAAATTCCGCAAAATCGTAAACAGATTGAAAACCCGTTCCACTCAAAGAAGTTTTAGACACAGTTTGATTATATTCAAGAATAGCGCCATTATTGGTTGTGCCCTCCAAACCTATAAATAACAATCCATCGTAAACTTTCAAAGCCGTAATCGCATTTATTCCCGCTCCATTGTCTATGGCTGGAGGTGTGATACTGTTATAATCAGCTGTATTATCACAAAGATCAGGATCACCCGCTTTACTTGGATAACAAACCATCAAATCACCATCTCCAGAACCATCACCCAAACCTTGATATAATAATCCATTATAAACCGCTCCACTACGAATACTATCCCAATTACCAGTAGTAAAATTTATCAAACGTGTCCAATCACCAGACGCATCACATCTATCAGAATTACCCGCAGCGCTAGGATTACAAACAAATACATCATGATCACGTGTACTACTTCCTGGATGAGCATATAATCTATTCTTATATACCACCAAAGACCAAGCTTTTTCATATCCAGCTACCGGCAAAGCAACATTCGTCCAATCAGACGCATTATCACAGTCATTTACATTGCCACCCCCTGCCGGGTTACAAACACCAACCGAAGCGCTACCAGCCACATCCGTATCATTCGCCACATATAAATAACCATTATATTCAACCAAATGATTGATCTGTCGCGGTCCAGCCGGAAAATTGGCAGTAGCCCAATCTCCACTATCACAAACCAACGGATCTCCCGTTAATTCCGGCCGACAATATCTAACCACTCCTAAACCAACCCCATCTCCTTCGCCAGCATATAAACGATCTTTATAAACCAACAAAGAATTAACTCGACTAGCCGAAGCATTATTATAAGAAACGCTCCAATCAGTAGCCACATCGCAAATCTCAGGATCCCCTCCTGCCTTAGGATCGCATACTTGAATATCTCCATCGCCCGCACTATCGCCTTGACCAGCGTAAAGATGATCATTAAATACAGCCAAAGATCGAATTGATTCAATACCCGTGGATGGTAAAGCTGAATTAGTCCAAGCCGTAGCAGTTCTTGATCCTTGTGAGCCAACAGTTACATTCCCTTCAAATCTTCCAGCTCCATCAACATGTAATTTAACCTCCGGAGAAGAAACGCCAATGCCCACATTACCATCAGAAGAAACAGTAAACCTTTCCGTTCCCGCGTGACTGATAATAAAATTATTTAAAAGGGTTTTCGTTAAGCTCCATGAAGTAGACGATCCAACGAATAATATATTAGAAAAAATTTGATTCCATCGATAATTATCAGAACCTAAATTATATGTATCAATCAATCCAGGAAAAATTGACCCGGTCGAAGTCCCTCCGCCAAATTGAATTGTATTAGCAGTTATATTCCCTTGCGTTGTTACTTGATTCAAAGTCGGCACTGATGTTGTTACCGCCTGACCATTAATATACATGGCTGATGATGAAACAAATCCCGTAGCCCAAATATTAGTTGAAGTCACATAATTTACAGCCAATCCCTGCCAACGATGAGTCGCGTCCCCTAAAGTATAAGTATCGGTAATAGCCGGTGATAAATTAGAATTTATATAGCCCAATAAAGCAAAATTAGTACCAGTAGCATTGATAAATAAAGCCGAAGTTGAACTCACACTACCGTCAATCCAAACATCTTGCTAAAATTTAAAGTCATTAGTAGATGTACCGCCTGCAAATTGAATAGCATGCATGGTCGTATTTCCATTGCTTGTAACATCCTGCAAGGATAATCCCATGGCCGATGATGAGACATTGCCAATTACGGTATCCAAATCTTTCAAGACAGCTTGTACTGTTGTTGCATTAGAAAATGCAAATTCATCATAAGCTCCCACCAAATACGCTCCAGAAGTCAGTGAATTACTACCAACATTATCCAAACGAATGCCTTTGACCTTCAAATGATCACTAATAGCCAAATATCCTGTGGTAGTAACATTACCTTGCCGATTTACAGTAAACACGTCAGACGAGCCGTCAGACATGCGTAATAAATAATCATATACATTAGAAGTGCCTTGAGTCTCCACAAACAAAGCTGTTCTCAAAGCAGTAGCCACATCATAAGAAGTTTGATTCAAGGCAAATAAATTACCTCCAGTATTTGGAACCGAACTTGAGGCGCGCTGTCCTTGCAACATTTCCGCATTCAAAGCATAAGGCACGGCCGTCAACCTCTTGCGTGGCAACATTTCAGAATCAGTAGCGATTTTTACACCTAAATATATAGTATCATTGTTCCAATCTATATCCAAAGGCACTTGTCCGGCATCTGTATCTCCCAGCAAAATCGTAAATAAACCTTTTTGCACATTAACCGATATATCTGCCGGATCTCCAGTGGGCAATCCATTGGTAGTGGAAGCAGACCAAATATGCGAGCCGCCACTCGCTTGATTATACAGTTTAAACTGCATTTGGTAGTTCCCATCACCAACAGGTTGCCCACTGCTATTCATAAGCTTACCCTGATAATTAATTTGCTTGTTAATGCCAAAAGCGGCTTCTGTTTTAGGAACCGCCATTCCCAAAACATAAGCCGCTGTTGTAATCAAAAAGACAAACAAAAAACCTCTCTTGGTAAAGAATTTTTGTTTGGATTTTTGATTAAAAAGATGGCGGTCTTTTTGTTTTAACACAAAATTGTTTTCTTTCTGACATCCGCAAAAATCAGAATAAGAAAAATTTTATTTTAAGGAATAAACCGATAAAAGATGTAGCGGCATCTTTTACCCCGTAAAACGGCTCAAACTGGGGTATACAAAAAACTATAAATGAACATCATAATCGCACAAACTAATTCACACTATTGAATGCCAAATTTTATTTATTTTTTAAAATGTGAATAATTTTACTATTTTAACAACAACATTGTTTAGTTTTATTTTTACGAATTTCTATACATTTATTAAATTAAAATCAATGTTATTTAAAGTATATACTAAATATCAAAAAATAATTTATATTATAATTTACGTTAATTAAGCTAAATATATTAAGTAAACAAAACTAAACATCACTAAACATCTGTTAATAAAATGTGGAAATTTAAAAAGACCCAAATAAGGTCTTTTTAAATTTAATTCTTTATTTATTGCGTAAAATCTTCCCCCACTATCACCACAAAATCTCCTTTTAAATTCGAATCTTCAGGTTTTTCTTGACTCACTTCAGCATCAGTTATTTTTCTTAAAGCATCTAATGTAGCAGGCATTGGTTTATCAGCCAAAACAACAATAATTGTTTTTTCATATCCTTTTTTCTGTGCGTCTCCAATATTAGCCACTGTCAAAGCTGAATCAGTTAATTTTGTTTGCATCTTCTTGGCCAAACCTGCTATTTTTGTGCCATTTAAGACAGTAATCACCGCTTTTTCTGATTCAATGGTGCTACTTGGTACGTTATTATCTTGTGTGCTTGTAGATAAATCTGTTGGTTCTGTAACCTGGGCTTGCATTACTCCATCCTGATTAGAAATCAGCATAACCGAAATTAATTTATCTTTTAACGTGCTGTACAAAACCGCTTTATCAGACCAAACCAAAAGTCTGTCCCCAACTTCTGCTTCTTTATAAAAATCAGGCTGACTACTTCTTAACAATTCCGCATCCCTCACCGTGGCTATTGTTGGTTGTTCAAATTTATTAATTTCAATTAATTGACCAACTCTTTCAACCAATTTTTGTAAATCTTCTTCAGAATAAATTGGCAGATTATCCTGCTGTTGCTGTTGTTGCTGAACTTGCTGATTTTGTTGATTTTGCAAAGGTTGTTTTTTATTAATAAAAGTTTTTGCCAATACAACCACCGCAACTATAACGATTATGGCTATTACTGTAAGTAGAAAAAAAGATTTTGGCGCTTGTTTATGAGGTTCTAAATTAGATTCAGAAAAATCTTCTTTTAATTTATTCGCACTCGTCTTTGAAGTTTTAGTTGATTTTTTTGACTTTATCATATGTAAATAAGTATAGCATAAAAACATTTAAATGATACATGTGCACAACTAAAAACAATTTCAAAAATCATTCACTTTGATTTAATAGATTTATTTTATTTTTAATTCTATTTTTTATTTACATTATTATTATATCAAAATTATTATCTAATATTAAGTTTATATATATTGTATATAATCTTTTTAAAAATTTACTTCTATTCCTTATATCATAATCCTCCAAAAAGAATAATTAAATGAAATTGAAACAAATTATTGTGCATAACTTAATATCAATTTTTTATTATTACCGATTTATCCTATAACTCACCAATCTCATTTTCCTTCATTTTATTATCTTTTCAAACAAATCATTTTCAATTTA
Organism: uncultured Gammaproteobacteria bacterium; assembly: GCA_964563385.1. Lineage (GTDB taxonomy): Bacteria > Patescibacteriota > Patescibacteriia > 2-12-FULL-60-25 > 2-12-FULL-60-25 > MWCR01. The sequence continues at coordinate 3,409 of CAZLVV010000026.1, read as the reverse complement.
ATTAACAATCAGTAATCAGTCATCCAAACAACAAACGAGTCACTTTAAAAAACAAATGATATTTTTATTTGGTTAGTTAATAATTTCTAATTCTAAATCTGTAGTTCCCCGTTCATCAAATTTTGGCGATTGTGTGTAATTAAAAATATCTCGCTCTAAAAATGAATATGAGCAAAGTTAATAAATCTAAAACACAAAATCCAATGTTCCAAATCATGGGTTTTAAATTTCAAATATCAATTTGAAATTTCAAGACTCATGTCAAAAAAAATCACCCCATCATCTAATTGGGGCGATTTGGATTTCAACGTAATTTTGACGCTGAGTTTTTATATCATCTTCGATTTTGGAAGATATTGGGTTTTTGTATTCGCCGTTTATTTTTATTTTTAGTGGGTGGTGGGTTGGAAGGTGCACCGGCGAATTTCTTATACCCTATGTACATTGTATCCAATAATTATACAATATAAAAATCTTCGCTTAATCAAGCGAAGATTTAATAATTAATGAATTGGGGATAATGTGCTATTAATTTAATAAAAGTATTCATCCAATCAAAATAAAGCCCACGCCGGAGCTCTGGGATCAAAAAGTAAATAAGCAAAAATCAATAACAAAGTAATCACAAAAAAAGCCAAGTGCCAGTGTACCACATGTTCTATCCAATAAGCCCAATCTCTTTCAAAGTAAGAATATTTCTGATCAATTTTTGCTTTATGTTTTTTAAATTCAGAAACTCTTTTCATATAAAGATATTATAACACAAAAAAAGTCCAAGCGGACTCTTAAGTTGTTAATTCTGAAATGTTAAACGCATGACGCTAAACATCCAATATTAGTATTTCAATGTTAGGCATTCAATGTTATTTTCATCAAGATCATCTTGGATCTTTCTCAAGAAACTTTAGTCTTTAATCTTGTCTCATTCCATTTTAAAAAATTCTGGTTCGTAAATACCCGGCTTTATAACCGTGCCTCCAGGTATACGACAATTTGGAAAAAGCACAACACCAGGATAAGCGGTTACATTTGCTCCAATAAAGCAATTGTCTCCAACTATAATTCCAAGCTTGTATCTACCAGTTAAAATCGAATCCTTCAATATTTGATCATTAAAGCGTGGAAACGAAATTTCTCGACCACTGAAATTTTCATGAGCAAATTGTGCTCCGGGTCCAATTTGAACATTTCTGCCAATTAAGCAATCAACTATTTCGGAACCTGAATGAATCTTACTTCCCGCCCTAATAATCGACCTACGAATCGTAACGCCTTGACCTATAATTCCTCCATGCCCCCCATGGCCAGGTTCGGGTTGAAAATTGTGACTTTCTCCGTCACCAATTACAACATGACCCAAGATGCCTCCATTATGTCGAATTTGTACTGCCGGTCCTATATAAGTCGGGCCAATAATCTTAGCCGAACCGTCTGATTGCAGATAATATCCACCTCTAACAAGCAATCCTCGCATATCAAACTCAGGATAAGCTATCTCCTGTTTATACACATCTTGAACACAAGGATATCTACAAGCAATATTTTGCTTAACATGAATATTTTTTACATCAATCTCAATAATTCTTGGATCGATATTCACAATAGCTTGTAATAAATCGAATAATTTATTTAACGGTTCCCAAACCGCATCTTCTTGGCTAAACAAAGTACTATTTTCGTTACCCAAATAAAAAAATGGCTGTGTTTCAATGCCTTGAAAATCAAAGAACAAATCTTTCACCTTAGGCGCGTTTACTTGATATGCCATGTCACTTACTCCTTGTAAAAGACATAAACACAGAATAAAAAAATATCCACACTATGTCAACAATAAAATCCTATTAAAAAATTAGCTTTTTATAGCTAATTTTTATAAATAATTTATTTTCTATCCAAAAATTTTTTTAAATAATTGCTTTAATCTTTGCCTCATATTTTTTGGCTCAATTGTTGTTGATAAGTTTTTCTTCTTACGATATTCAATCAAATGCTTTAACTGATCTCTATATGCTTTTAAAAGTGGGAGATTTTTCTCTAACTCTTGCAATTCTTTAATTTCATCAGGTGTTCTATCTCTTTTACTAAACAAGGCATGATACCTGTCAGATTTTTCTATAAACTCTTTATCCACAGCATTAAATTCATCAATCCTCGCAAGTGGTAATTGAACGGTTAACTTATTTTTCTCTCTACCTAACTCAGTTAATCTTTTAAATCCCAAACCTCTTATTTCAGGATCGGATGAACCAGCTTGTTTTTGGGCTTGAGATATTTCTTCATCCACTCTTTTTAAATCCGATTCAATTTGTCCAAGATCAAACTTTACTCTTTCTGTTAATGGTTCAACTCTAACTAAGTCACCTCTTAATTCTACAAGCTTTGATTGATCACTGGTAATATGATCGTTGATAATTACTTTTGGCTCATGTTTCACTAAATACGGTTTCGGAGGAATATTAATCTCCGGCATGTTCGCTCTTTCATGAATCCCCGAAATCTCATCAACCGGTTCACTTTTTATCTTCAATGTGCCAGTTGGGCCAAAATCTTTTGACGAATTTCGAACAGTATCAATATTTTGTTTGTTGATTAACATTTTTTCTGGATTCATATATATAAATTATATCATAAATATATAATCAAGATTACTTACAATTTCATACAAAAAATTCCCGTTGTGGATATATATAATTATTCCGTAAAACAATATTTTTAATTTTTAATTCAAAAAACTTCCGTAAAGGAAGTTTTTTGTTTAGTCCGGCAGCGGGCTACTCTCCCAGAACCGGATTGGGTTCAAGTACCATCGCTGCTGGCGGTCTTAACTGCTGTGTTCGGAATGGGAACAGGTGTAACCCCGCCGCTTGAGCCACCGGCACAACTTAGCAAATCTAGTTACGAAGTCATGTCAGTATCTCAACAATAATAAAATTATCTTTATTATTCGATAAAAAATAATACGTACAAGGCAAAATGTAGCAATATTTTATGTTTATGTAATATTAAACATAGAAATTTTGTGTACACGCGAAAAATTTTACCATCCAATCAAAATTCAATATTCAAAATAGAATTTTACTGCTTGAATAGTCAAAGCATCGAGCTATTAGTACGGATCGGCTGAACCCGTTACCGGGCTTACACCTTCCGCCTATCAACCTCCTAGTCTCGGAGGGCTCTCTGAATCCTAATCTTAGGAACGGCTTCACGCTTATATGCTTTCAGCGTTTATCCAAACCGAACGTAGCTACCCGGCGGTGCCCTTGGTAGGACAACCGGTGCACTAGAGGTTCGTGAATCTCGTTACTCTCGTACTAGAGATCCGATCCTTCAAGATTCCACGCGCATAGTAGACAGGAGACCGAACTGTCTCACGACGTTCTGAACCCAGCTCGCGTACCGCTTTAAT